>JBKEAB010000207.1:0-11669 GCA_047971845.1 Paracoccus sp. (in: a-proteobacteria)
GTGATCGAAGACCGTGACGAGCGGGCATCGACCATGCTGATATCGCAGCGTCCAATTGCAGACTGGTACGAGTTCGTCGGGGAGGACCTTCTAGCTGACGCTTTCCTTGATCGGGTCAGGAACCGAACCCACCGCATCCAATTGGAGGGTAAATCCAAGCGTGGTTGATCAGGCCCTGATCGCGCAGTCCTGATGAGACTGCGCGATCAAACTTGGTGGGACCGGGCTGTCAGAGCTTCGGGATTATGCAATGGCGTGATTTCATGCGTGCGCCGGGCTATGGACTGTTCTTTTCTGCTTTTTATGTTGCTGGCGGGCTGGTGCTGGCCGTCGTGGCTGCCGCATTCGGGCAGGAATGGTGGCTGATGCCGTTTATTGTCGGCTTTCCACTGATTGCACCTTTTGCAGCTGTTGGCTTGTATGAGGTCAGCCGCAGGCTGGAAGAAGGTCGGTCGTTGATCTGGTGCGAGGTTCTGGGGACAGTTTTTGCTCAAAAGGACCGGCAGCTACCGTCAATGGCGATGGTCGTGCTGTTGCTGTTCATGTTCTGGGTCTTCGTTGCCCATACGATATTCGCCCTTTTCATGGGGGTGTCATCGCTGACGAATGTTACTTCGTCGCCTGAATTGCTGCTTCAGGGCAGGGGGGTGATGATGCTGGTTTTTGGTTCTGCCATCGGGGCCGGGTTTTCCGCTGTGCTTTTCAGCTTTACGGTTGTCGGCCTGCCTCTGCTGCTGCATCGGGAAGTTGATTTTATCACAGCAATCATAACTTCGATCAGGTCTGTCCTGACAAATCCGGCAGTCTTGATTGTCTGGGGGCTGGTGATTGCCGTGATATTGTTTATCGGAATTCTGCCGTGGTTCCTTGGCCTGTTTATTGTCTTGCCGGTGCTGGGACATGCAAGCTGGCATATGTATCGCCAGCTTATGCCGGATTATTGAAGATTGCATAAAAAAGGGGGCCAGAGGCCCCCTGACTTTGAACCGGATATGTATCTTTTCCGGCTTATTTCTTCTTGTCAGCGTCGTCAAAATCAGTTGCCGGAGGGGCTACTTTCTTCTTGGCTCCGCTTTGGGACAGCGGATCATCTTGCCGCTGTACAGAACCTTCGAAATGGGCACCTGATTCGATGGCGATGGTCTTGTGGATGATGTCGCCTTCCACTCGTGCCGTTGAAGACAGGCGGACTTTCAGGCCACGCAGACGGCCGATGACGCGGCCGTTGACGATAACCTCGTCTGCAAGCACTTCGCCCCGAACGGTAGCGGTATCGCCGATGGTCAGCTGACGGGCGCGAACATCGCCTTCAATCTGGCCTTCAACCTGAATATCACCGGCGGTTTCCAGATCGCCCTTGATTGTCAGGTCCGAGGACAGCACCGAAGGAGCCGTGCGCGTACGCGGAGCCGGGGGAGGAGGGGGAACCGCCTGATCCTTATTGACCGTTGCTGCTGCCGGTTCAGGCTGAACCGGTTTGGTTTCCGGAGTCGGAGGGGTGGTCGTGGTCTGATTCGGGGTTTCGGTCACACGAGACTTAGAAAACATTCTGTGCCGCCTTGATGAAGCTCATGGGGTTTACGGCCTTCCCATTCACCCGAACTTCATAGTGAAGATGCGGGCCGGTCGACCGTCCGGTATTGCCCATATCACCGATCTGACTGCCGCGCGAGACCTTCTGACCCTTCTTTACGCGGATCTTCGACAAATGTGCGAATCTTGTTTCGGTTCCAAGGGCATGTTCGATGATAATGACGTTACCGTAACCGCTTTGACGACCGGCAAACTTCACGACACCATCACCTGTAGCCATGACAGGGGTGCCAATCGGTCCAGCCAGATCAATCCCTTTATGGGCACGGCCCCAGCGGGGACCAAAGCCTGAAGTGAAACGGAAGGCAGATTTGACTGGCATGGTCAGTGGCAGCTTTTCGCTGGCAATCCGGTAGCGGTTCACCTGATCCAGGCTGACTATGATTTCACCGGCGCGTGCTTCGCTGCGGCCAATCTTGGAGTTGCCGCTGGTCGATACACTGGCTTGTGTAAGCGGGCCGCCCTGGCCGGAATAGCCAGCATCAATTGATGCCAGAAGCTTGTCGGCGTCCAGCCCGATATTGTCGAACATTTCCTGAAAGGGAACGACAGAGGCGACAACGGCGTCTTCGATCTGGTCGAAGATCTCATCATTGCGGGCCAGAACCTGTTCCTGCTCTGCCTTTGCAGCAGCGGCTTCAGCTTTTGCGATTCGGGCGGCTTTGGCTGCTGCATCACGCGCTTCGGCGGTGGCACGAAGCTGGTCATTCAGGATATCGAGTGCCAGATCCTTTTCCTGTTCGTTCTGATCGGACGATCCGGAGGGGGAAGCGACTGCACTGCCCAGCTTTTGCTGCATGGCATCCAGCCCGGCTTCAAGCTCACGCTTTTGCTGCTGGGCGTTCAGAAGCTTGGATTGATATTTTGAGACCTGCTCCAGTGCGACGGCAAAGCGGACCTGCGCATCCTTGGCTTCGGCGGCACGGGCATCGCGTTCTTTCGCCAGTGCTTCCAGCCGTGTCTCATAAACCGTCCGGGCATTGTTGGTCGCCATGGCGTTGCCATTGCCGCTGATCTGCTGATAACCAAGCGCGGCCCCGGAAACGACGCCCCAGCCAACCAGAAGCAGAGTGCCGGTCAGGCATACCAGCTGCGTTGCGGGCCGCAGATGAATGACACGGGTTGAACTGTCCGTTTTCAGGTAAAGGCGCTTTTCAGGTAACAGGCGTTCAAGCACCGAACGAGTACGTTTTGACAAGGCAGCATCCCCGAGAGCTTATTGTTTTTGCTAGGCCGCCGAATCCGGCAGCGCTCCATCCTGTCCGAGCAGTGGTCAGAATTTTGCTGCATGTCATAAACAGGAGGATGGGCGCGTTTTCAACTAAATTACTTGCTGTGATCTTATTGCAGGCAGCAAGCTGCTGTAATGAGCGGTTTTTTGCCGACCATTACTGGCGGGAGCCATGAAACCTGTCTGATTTGTGCTGCTTGTCCGCAAGCGGCAACAAGGCTAAGCACATTGCGGACCAAAAGGAATACCTGCGGTGACGACGCGCAATGTAATAACGATCTTTCTGCTGATCCTGCTGCTGTTTGTGCTGGATGCGCTGTGGTTTCACTGGAACTTGCCGATTCTGGTCGGCAAACAGGTGGCCACATTTATTGAATATCTGAGCTTCTGGCGATAGCTGAGCGCTCAGGGTTTGCAAGCCCTGCCAAAAAGCCTCATAAGCGGTGCGAAATCAGTCTGCGGAGGTTGAACATGGCTGTAAAGGTGGCAATCAACGGGTTTGGTCGGATTGGGCGCAATGTTTTGCGCGCTATCGTGGAATCAGGCCGTAATGATATTGAGGTCATTGCAATCAATGATCTGGGGCCGGTGGAAACCAATGCCCACCTGATCCGCTTTGACAGTGTCCATGGTCGCTTTCCGGGTGAAGTGAAGGTCACCGGCGATACGATTGATGTGGGTTGTGGGCCAATCAGGGTTTCGGCGATTCGCAATCCGGCTGACCTGCCTTGGGGTGATGTTGATGTCGTCATGGAATGCACCGGTATCTTTACCGATGCAGAAAAGGCGAAGGTGCATCTGGAAAACGGCTCCAGCCGGGTGCTGGTTTCCGCCCCATCGAAAGGTGCTTCGAAAACCATTGTTTACGGGGTCAACCAAGACACTCTGACTAAAGACGATCTGATTGTTTCCAATGCCAGCTGCACGACAAACTGCCTGTCACCCGTCGCAAAAATCCTGAATGATGCAGTCGGCATCGACAAGGGGTTCATGACCACGATCCACAGCTATACCGGTGATCAGCCGACGCTGGATACGATGCACAAGGATCTGTATCGCGCACGCGCTGCCGCAGTGTCGATGATTCCGACTTCGACCGGTGCAGCAAAGGCTGTGGGTTTGGTCCTGCCGGAACTGAACGGCAAGCTGGACGGTGTAGCGATCCGGGTGCCGACACCGAATGTTTCAGTTGTTGATCTGACATTTGAAGCCAGCCGTGATACTTCGGTCGAAGAGATCAACAATGCGATCAAAGCGGCTGGGGACGGCCCGCTGAAAGGCATCCTTGGTTATACCGAGCAGCCCAATGTTTCTATCGACTTCAACCATGATCCGCATTCATCCATCTTTGCCTTGGATCAGACCAAGGTTATGGAAGGGCGTTTGTGCCGGATCCTGACATGGTATGACAATGAATGGGGTTTCTCGAACCGGATGGGCGATACTGCTGTCGCCATTGGCAAGCTGATCTGATCAGGAACCTTGTCCAAATAAAAGCGGCCCCGGGCAGGGGCCGCTTTTATTCTCGGCTTTTGTCCGTGTCCGGCCGACCATACTATCTGCTGCGACGGGCAGCCCGGCTTAACCGACGTGCATTAGCGCGGGTCCGCTGTCCATATGGTCGCAATGCGGCAGCCACGATCTGATTGGCTGGCGCACCCCGGAAGACCGCCCGGGTTACGGCAATGCCCGATTCCTGTGCCGCATCAACCTTTTCCTGCACCATGCGCCAGGATTCGCCCTCGTGATGTGGTAAAAGGCCCATCAGCCCGGCCATACGCATCCCGATGACCATTTGCGATTCAAGTCCGATCTGGGCTACTTGCACCCATAATCTGGTGGCTTCGGCCACCTGCGGGGGAAGAATAGTCATACTCGCCACATATCCAGTTCATTGCTTATGCTGCCGTGCAGCAAAAAATTGCAAGCCGTGTTTTTGTCAGCATGCATCTCATACCTTTCATCAAACGGCCGGGCAGTATAGTTCAGTTCCTATGAATGCATCTTTAACGTTACGCCGCCCCGATGATTGGCACCTGCATCTGCGCGATGATGAAATGCTGGCTGCCGTCGCTCCGTATTCGGCCAGTTTTGGCCGCGCCATCATCATGCCCAATCTGGTCCCGCCCGTAGTGACCGGTGATCAGGCCCGCACTTATCGCGACCGCATTCGTGCAGCCTTGCCTTCTGATGGTATGCCGATGAAACCCCTGATGACACTTTATCTGACGGAGACCTCGGACCCTGCTGATATTGTGGCTTCTTATGCTGACGGGCTGATTGCTGCGGTAAAGCTGTATCCTGCCGGTGCAACGACAAACTCGGCCAGTGGAGTGATGAATTTTGACAATGTCCGGCCGGCACTTGAAGCCATGGCCGAAGCGGGAATACCGCTTTGTGTGCATGGTGAGGTGACTGATCCTGCAGTTGATATCTTTGACAGGGAAGCCGTTTTCATTGATCGCGTTCTGGATCCGGTCCGCCGTACCACACCTGGTCTTCGTGTTGTCATGGAACATATCACGACCAGCGACGGCGTGGCTTATGTTCGTGAAAATGCCGGGGGCGGCAATATGGGCGGGACGATAACAACCCATCATCTGGTCATTAACCGTAACGCGATTCTGGCAGGGGGGATTCGGCCACACTATTATTGTCTGCCTGTTGCCAAGCGCGAAACGCATCGGCTAGTCTTGCGTGAGGCGGCGACCTCGGGGTGTGGCCCCTTCTTCCTTGGAACCGATTCCGCGCCACATCCCGACCGGACAAAATTGGCTGCGTGTGGTTGTGCCGGATGCTTCACGGCACCCAATACCATGGCGATCCTTGCGCAGGTTTTTGAAGAAGAAGGGGCTCTTGGTCAGCTGGAGGCATTCACATCGCTGAACGGGTCCGGATTCTACGGTTTCCCCCCGAATGAGGATCACATCCGTATGGTCCGACAGAACAATCCTGTCACATATCCTTCTGAAATCACCGCAGGGAATGAAATAGTTACTGTTTTCGATCCCGGCTTTCCCCTGTTCTGGCAGATGGAGTCCGCATGAGCCTGACCTTCCCCCCCCCCGAGGAAATTGCCCGTCTCAGCGCACGTGCCCTGCTGGAAATTAAGGCGGTGGATTTCAATGCGGTCGAACCGTTCACCTATGCTTCGGGCCTGAAGGGGCCAACATATGTCGACTGCAGGCGCATTATCTCATACCCACGGGTCCGTGCGACGCTGATGGATTTCATGGCGGCAACTGTTCTGCGTGATGCCGGGTTTGAAGCATTTACCAATGTGGCTGGCGGTGAAACGGCCGGTATTCCTTTTGGTGCGATGGTGGCGGAACGGCTGGCACTGCCAATGAGCTATGTCCGCAAGAAGCCCAAGGGATATGGCCGGAATGCCCGGATTGAGGGCTACATGAATGCGTCTGATCGTGTCTTGCTGGTCGAGGATCTGACCACGGATGGCGGATCAAAGCTGAGTTTTGTGGACGCAATCCGTGATACAGGGGCTGAATGTGGTCATACGGCGGTAATCTTTTATTACGGGATCTTCTCGGAAACCACGCAGCGCCTTGCCGATCATGGGGTGCGGTTGCACCACCTTTGCACTTGGTGGGATGTTCTGGCTGAAGCCCGGGCGCAAGATGCCTTTGACAGTGCCACCCTGAGCGAAGTCGAGGCCTTTCTGACGGATCCGCGAGGCTGGCAGGCTCGCAACCCGTAACAGCGCTCCGGACAGCACCCGTCTGCTGTCCGGCATTATCTTGCACAAGAGATGTTATCCACACGCTATCCCCAGCATTACCCACCTGTTTTTCATGCGAGGCAGTTCAGGAAACGTGTGTATTGTGGCATAAAGACGGCTAATAATAAAAATTGGACAGGGTGATGAACGAGATCAGGGCCTTGCAGCAGGTTGCGCCTGCCGCTGATTCGGAAGAACAAAGCGTTCCCTTCTCCATTGAGGCTGAACAGCAATTATTAGGTGCGCTTCTGACCAATAACGATGTGTTCGACCGGATCAGTCAGATCCTGAAGGCTGAACATTTCTACGAGCCGGTTCATACCCGGATCTTTGAAATCGCATCTGAACGGATCCGTAAGAACGCTCTTGCAAGCCCGGTAACGCTGAAGGCGTTT
This sequence comes from Paracoccus sp. (in: a-proteobacteria), assembly GCA_047971845.1. GTDB lineage: Bacteria > Pseudomonadota > Alphaproteobacteria > Rhodobacterales > Rhodobacteraceae > Paracoccus. The sequence goes on from JBKEAB010000207.1 coordinate 6,956, forward strand.
CTTGAAGATGATCAGGGTCTGAAGGATCTTGGCGGACCGGCCTATCTGGCCCGGATCGCCGCAGCGGCCATTTCGGCTTATGCGGCGCGGGATTATGCGCAGATGATCCGGGAATTCGCGTTGCGTCGTGACCTGATCCAGCTTGGACAGGATATTTCTGCCCGTGCCGCCTCGGTCCGGGTTGAAGATGATGCTGAAGAACAGATCAAATCTGCCGAACAGACCCTGTACAAGCTGGGGGAGCAGGGGGTTGCAGAGCGTGGCTTTCAGTCCTTCCTGAAGGCTGTGACCGGGGCTGTTGATGCGGCGGCGGCGGCGTTTCAGCGTGATGGGAACCTGTCGGGAATTCCGACCGGGTTACTGGATCTGGACCGGAAGATGGGGGGGCTGAATGATTCCGATCTTATTATTCTGGCCGGGCGCCCATCAATGGGGAAAACGTCGCTGGCCACCAATATCGCCTTCAATATTGCCCGTGCACATAAATCCGGGGAACGCGCCGACGGAACGGTTGGATCGGTTGAGGGCGGGGTCGTCGGCTTTTTCTCACTGGAAATGTCGGCTGAGCAGCTGGCTGCACGTATCCTGTCCGAAGCATCCGAGGTTCCCAGCCATCAGATCCGTTCCGGAGATATGACGGAAGAAGAATTTCGCCGTTTTGTGCAGGCTGCAAATGATCTTCAGACATGCCCGCTTTATATTGATGACACCCCGGCCTTACCGATTAACCAGCTTGCTGCGCGGGCGCGTAAACTGAAACGGACCCATGGGCTGGACCTGCTGATTGTTGACTATCTTCAGCTTCTGAAATCGGCGAGTGCCAGAGACAGTCGTGTGAATGAGGTCTCGGAGATCACGCAGGGGCTCAAGGCCATTGCCAAGGAATTGAGCATTCCGGTTATTGCACTGTCGCAGCTGTCACGTCAGGTGGAAAGCCGCGAAGACAAGCGGCCGCAGCTTTCGGATCTGCGTGAATCCGGCTCGATTGAGCAGGATGCGGATATTGTCATGTTTGTTTTCCGTGAAGAATATTACCGGGAACGTGAAAAGCCAGCCGATCATGAACTGGAAAAGCTGGCTAAATGGCAAGAGGTCATGAACGCTGTCCATGGCAAGGCAGAGGTTATTATCGGCAAACAGCGCCACGGACCTATCGGTACGGTTGAACTGGCCTTTGAAGGTCGTTTTACCCGCTTTGGCAACCTGGAAAAGACACGCCAGTCGGAATGGGACTGATCCGGTTGTCAGGCAGCGGCCGCATCGTCGCTGACTGATCCGGCGTCGTCATCTTCATTGACGATCAGGAACAGGTCGCCAGCCCCTTCCATGCGGCGGATTGTGGCGATGACCTCGGACATTGCATCTTCGGATTCCTTTTCCGTAACCCGTTCCAGTGCCTCTGTTTCTTCTCGTAACGAATCAGACATACGTGCAGAAAGACTGGTCAGGATGAATTCTGTCACAGCCTGATTTTCCGGACGGGGATCCGCCATGGCGCGGACCAGGATCTGTTCGTCTGTCTCTCGGATGATGCGTGGAATATCTCGTGGGTCAATCCGTTTGGGGATATTGGCCCAGGTAAAGATTGATTTTCGGACCCCTGCTGCGAAAGCGGTATCATCTTCGTCCAGCCCCATCAGTACCGTGTCACGCATGCCGGACGGAACGAAGTTCAGGATTGCACCAACCTTTTTGACGGGGGCACCGTCCAGTGCCGGAAGCGATAGCCCCTCGGATGCCTGAAGCAAGGCGACCCCGATCCGATGCAAGGCGGGTGGGGTGACATTTCCGGTCAGAGACATGGCATAGGCAATCTGTCGCGCCATTTCCGTGGGCATAAGGCCAAATGCTTCTGCTGCTTTGGGGACCGGAAGGCGAGAAAACATGACGGCAGAGACCTCTGTTGCCTCAAATCGGGCCATATCAGCCAGTTGTTGGGCCGGCATTGCCGCAATCCTGTCCCATGGATCGGTGTGGCCCGTCATGGCAGCCATCCGTCGCAGCCTGTCTGTCGTGTCCTGCGACAGTGTGTTGTTCAGGATATCCAGCGTATCATTCAGATTATCGGGAAAGGTAAGTCCGACAGTTTCCAGGGAATCGCAGAACTCTTCCACGATCTGATCCCGGGTCGTTTTGTCGACCATGCCCATCATTGCCATTTCATGCGCGAGTGCAGATTGTGCAGCAGGTGACAGGTGTTCAAGTGACAATTGTCCACCATCCCCCAGCAACACCCGGACAATGACCGCCGCCTTTTGTCGGGAGGTCAGCAGATCTGGTTCCAGCATTGATATTCGTCCCCGCATGATTTGCAGGAACGAAAGTGGCACATAAAACTTAAGGTGGGGTTAGTCGGTCTGACCGAAGACCCTCGTAAAGATCGTATCGACATGTTTGGTATGATAGCCGAGGTCAAATTTTTCCTCGATTTCATCGGGATTTAATGCTGCGGTCACCTCAGAATCGGCAAGCAGCTCTGCCTTGAAGTCCTTGCCTTCTTCCCAAACCTTCATGGCATTGCGCTGTACCAGCCGATAGGCGTCTTCACGCGATACACCAGCTTGGGTCAGTGCCAGCAATACCCGCTGGCTCATAATCAGTCCTTTGAACTTGTTCATGTTTTTCAGCATATTTTGGGGATAGACAACCAGCTTGTCGATGACGCCAGCCAGGCGGTTCAATGCAAAATCCAGTGTAATAGTCGCGTCTGGGGCGATGCCTCGCTCGACGGATGAATGTGAAATGTCACGTTCATGCCAGAGCGCCACATTTTCCATGGCTGGGATGACGGCCATACGTACCAGACGTGCCAGTCCGGTCAGGTTTTCTGTCAGAACCGGGTTGCGCTTGTGTGGCATGGCTGACGAACCTTTCTGGCCAGGGCTGAAGAATTCTTCGGCCTCCAGAACTTCGGTCCGCTGCATATGACGGATTTCAATGGCAATATTCTCGATACTGCTGGCAATGACGCCGAGTGTGGCAAAGAACATTGCGTGCCGGTCGCGAGGGATGATCTGTGTGCTGATCGGTTCCGAGCGAAGGCCCATCCTGGTGCAGACATGTTGTTCAACTGCCGGATCAATATTTGCAAACGTACCCACGGCACCGGAAATTGCACCGGTGGCCACTTCCCAGCGGGCCTTTTCCAGACGGTCCCTGTTACGGTCCATTTCGGCATAAAACCGTGCAAATGTCAGACCCATTGTTGTCGGTTCTGCGTGGATTCCGTGGCTGCGGCCGATGCGTACTGTATCCTTGTGTTCGAATGCACGCTTCTTCAATGCTGCCAGAACCTTGTCTATATCAGCGATCAGGATATCGGCAGCGCGTACAAGCTGAACATTCAATGTGGTGTCCAGCACATCGGATGATGTCATGCCCTGATGAACAAAGCGTGCCTCTTCGGCCCCGATATGTTCCGCCAGGTGGGTCAGAAAGGCAATAACGTCGTGTTTGGTGACAGCTTCGATTTCATCAATGTGGGCAACATCGAATTCGACATTCTGTGCTCGCCAGACGGCCTGGGCATTGGCTTTCGGGATTACCCCTAGTTCGGCCTGAGCATCACAGGCATGGGCTTCAATCTCGTACCAGATGCGGAATTTGGTTTCGGGCGACCAAATGGCGGTCATTTCGGGGCGGGCGTAACGCGGGATCATCGGAGCCTCCTGAATTGTCAGGGCTGGCTTAACGTTCCCGTCTGGATTCTGCCAGTACGAACAGTCTGCAAGCAGTAGCAAGGCCGACCTTCGGGGGGCGGGCATGGTCGATTTTGGCGATCAGCGCGGCACGCGTGGTCCCGTGTGCGCGGGCGGCGTGATCTAGGGCACGCCAGAAAGCATCCTCCAGGCTGACCGAGGTGCGATGCCCGTCAATGGACACCGAGCGCTTGGCCGGCACGTCCATCGGGGGCAGGTCAATCGTCACGTTTTGCTCCATCAAGATGTTTTTCAGCGCGGCTCTTTTCAGTCCTTTCGGTTGCTTGCTGTGCCTTAGTCCGGCCAAATTTCACGGCATTGGCATCAGCTTCGCGGCGGGCATCTGCACGAGCCCTTTGCTTGCGGAAACGGTTTAGGTTGGTGATCCGGGTCATGAGGGGCAGGATAACGGGAACCAACTTGCAAGGAAATGCCGACCTGATGAAGCCATGCGGATGTGACGCCTCGGCGTTATTTCAGAAGTTGCTGGATCGATGATTCACTTTGTGAATTCAGTTGGTTAGGCGGATGTCATGAGCAAGCCGGCCCTCCCCCGCTATCGCACCACGCACTGGCCCACGTACAACCGTGCGCTTGAGCGTCGAGGGGCGATGCTGATCCTGATCGATCCCAAGATGGACTGGCTTGCGGGGCTGGACTGGCCCGTGCCAGATTACACCACCCTGTGTCGCCGTCAAAAGACACTCGCCGTCCAGATCCCCTATCGCCGGGCCGACGGTCCGCTGAACCTGTTGGTGGACAGCACCGGCATCAAGTTCCTCGGCGACGGCGACGGCGAATGGCCCGCCCGCCAGCACGGCCCCTCGCGCAGGCGTCAATGCGCAAGGTCCATCTGGCCATGGACACAGCCACATCCGACATCCGAGCGGTGGAGTTCACCTCCAGTGCGGAGGGTGATAGTCCGACCCAGCCTGCCCTGCTCGGCCAGATACCTGAGGACGAGCAGATCGGATCCGTCACGGCGGACAGCGCCTAAGATACCCGCCGATGTCACA
>JBKEAB010000208.1:0-9066 GCA_047971845.1 Paracoccus sp. (in: a-proteobacteria)
CGGGCTAATCCTTCTCCGATAAATCTTTCCCCCAAAGGGCGTATAAGGTATTACTCTCAGTTTCCCGAGGCTATTCCGTAGAGAAGGGCATATTCCCACGCGATACTCACCCGTCCGCCGCTAACCCGAAGGTTCGCTCGACTTGCATGTGTTAGGCCTGCCGCCAGCGTTCGTTCTGAGCCAGGATCAAACTCTCAAGTTGAAATGTCCGAAGACATGTCCTTGACAGAAAGACCTTGCACATCATCCCCTTGCAGAAGGGGATGCCTCTGCTTGTCGTTTCACAAAACGTGAACCGCCAAACAGTGAAGCTGACACCACTATCATCGCAAAAGCTAAGTGGCCGATATGCAAGTTATTCAGTCGTTTATAACCAAACCGCCCGCATATCTCTTCAAGTATGCATCACAATGTCAAATAGCAGGGAAACAAAACAACCCCAACCGCGCCAATACCTACATGGCACCGTCAAAGCCAATGCTTCCTGATTACCGCCCCGTCTCCGAAGCAGAAGCCCCTCTTAGCGAACAGTTCCAAAGTCGTCAAGAACTTTCTCAACTCAACTCCGGCCCGATCGCTCAGGACCCCCCGAACCGCGTTCCCGCCGTTCGGTGAGCGGCTATCTAGGCCCACCGCAAAAACTCCGCAACCCATAATCGTCATAAAAAATCATAAAAGATGTAACTAACTATAATAAAACAATAATATTCCGCAGCCCGCGCCAGAACAAACCCACAAAAAAATAACCAAAACAGAATCACCAGAAAATATACACAAGATAAAATGACAAACCAAAATCATAACAACAATCACAACCCAACTCTGGAAATCTCCAACTCATCCTCTACAAAGAATGGCGTAAGGAGACGCTCATGACCGACCAGCCGACCCCGATGATGGCCCAGTATCTTGCGATCCGCGAGGCAAATCCGGGTGCGTTACTGTTTTACCGTATGGGTGATTTCTATGAGATGTTTTTTGACGACGCCGTACAGGCCGCCGCAGCCTTGGACATTGCACTGACCAAACGCGGCACACATCTGGGCAAACCGATCCCGATGTGCGGTGTTCCTGTTCATGCCGCAGAAAACTATCTTCTGACCTTGATACGAAAGGGGTTCCGGGTTGCCATTGCCGAACAGATGGAGGACCCGGCGGAGGCTAAAAAGCGCGGATCAAAATCCGTCGTTGCCCGCGATGTGGTACGGCTGGTCACGCCGGGGACATTGACAGAAGAATCGCTGCTGGAAGCACGTCGTCACAACTTCCTTGCCGCTTTCGCTAAAGTACGCGACGAATCCGCCTTGGCATGGGTCGATATCTCAACCGGTAGCCTGCAGGTGATGACATGTCCCGATGCCCGGCTGGCCCCAGAACTTGCCCGCATCTCACCCCGCGAGCTGCTGGCATGCGAAAGCAGCAGCCTGGCCGAACTGGCCTCAGACGCAGGGGTTCCATTGACCGAACGGCCGGCAAGCAGCTTCGATTCCGCCGCCGGAGTCCAGCGCCTTGCAGCATTATTCAAAGTTGAAACCCTGGACGGCTTCGGCAGCTTTACCCGCGCGGAACTGGCTGCCATGGGAGCAATTGCCGATTACCTTGAGCTGACACAGAAAGCGCAACTTCCACTGATACGCCCGCCACAGCGTGAGCAATCCTCCGGTGCGATGCAGATTGATGCCGCTACCCGCCGCAATCTGGAACTGACCCAAGCCCTGTCCGGGGGCCGTGAAGGCTCGCTGATCGCCGCTATCGACCGCACAGCAACCGCAGCCGGGGCACGGCTGCTGGAACGGCGCATCGCATCACCATCACGCAATCTTGCTACCATACATGCACGCCATGACGCTGTTTCCCGCCTTGCCGAGGATGCCCGACTGATCGCCGATCTGCGCAATGCACTGGCCCGCGTACCCGATATGGACCGCGCCTTGTCGCGCCTTGCACTGGACCGAGGCGGTCCCCGTGATCTGGCGGCCATCCGTGCCGGGCTGGCTCAGGCCATCACCATTGCCGATCTTCTGAGGGATGACAATGTCGCCGTACTCGCACAGGCGGTCTGTGACCTTGTTGGACATGACGAACTGATCAACCTTCTGGACGATGCGCTGATTGCCGAACCACCCTTTCTGGCCCGGGATGGAGGTTTTGTCGCCACCGGTTATGATCCGGATCTGGATGAGACCCGCCAGCTCCGTGACGAAGGACGTGGCATCATTGCAAAAATGCAGGGCGATTATGCCGGACTTTCCGGTATTTCCAGCCTGAAGATCAAGCATAATAACGTATTGGGTTATTTCATCGAAACCACTGCCACCCATGCTGAAAAAATGCTGGCCCCGCCGCTCTCAGAAACCTTCATTCACCGCCAGACCACGGCAAACCAGATCCGCTTTACAACAGTCGAGCTGTCCGAACTGGAAACTCGTATTCTCAACGCACGCGACCGGGCACTGGAGATCGAACGAAGCATTTTCACCCACCTGCGTGATGCCGTCCTGTCTGCAGCCGCTCCCATCGGGCAAGCCGCCCGTGCACTGGCGGAAATCGACCTGCAAGCCGGCTTTGCCGATCTGGCCACAGGCGAAGGCTGGACACGACCGATGGTTGACGACAGCCGGACCTTCAAGGTCGAAGGCGGACGTCATCCGGTCGTCGAACGCGCCCTGAAACGCAAGGCCGAAAGCTTTGTGGCCAATGATTGCGCACTGACAGCAAACAGCACACCTGCAATCTGGCTGCTTACCGGACCCAACATGGCCGGTAAATCAACCTTCCTGCGCCAGAACGCACTGATCGCCATCCTGGCGCAGGCCGGCAGCTTCGTTCCTACAACCCATACTCATATCGGCCTTGTCAGTCAGTTGTTCAGCCGTGTCGGGGCAGCAGATGACCTTGCACGGGGACGTTCGACCTTCATGGTCGAAATGGTTGAAACCGCAGCAATCCTGAATCAGGCTGATGACCGCGCACTGGTCATTCTGGATGAAATCGGACGCGGCACAGCAACATGGGACGGGCTTTCGATTGCATGGGCTGTGATGGAGCACCTCCACGCAATCAACCGCTGCCGGGCATTATTTGCTACCCACTATCACGAACTGACAGCTCTGGCCGCACGACTGGATGGGGTGGAAAACGCAACTGTCACCGTGCGCGAGTGGGAAGGCGAGGTCATCTTCCTGCATGAAGTCCGCAAGGGGGCCGCCGATCGTTCTTATGGTGTACAGGTTGCACGCCTCGCCGGCCTGCCTGAAACCGTCGTGACACGCGCCCGTGATATTCTGAGCAGTCTGGAATCCGGCGAACGCGAGGGGGCTGCGAAACCCGCCGCCATCATCGACGATCTGCCGCTGTTTCGCGCGGCCCCCTCCACCCCGGCCCCGGTTCCGACAAAAGACGACCCGGCCCGAATCCGCCTGCGTGAAATCCACCCCGACAGCCTGACCCCACGCGAAGCACTGGACCTGCTCTATGAGCTGAAGGATCTGGCAGGCTAACCGCCTGATCCCAGTCAAAGAGCGTGCCCGGGCCTTCGCTTTCTCCCGCAGACAAGTTATCACCTGCACATGAGCTTGCCCGCACTTTCCCCCGACCAGGCCGAAGCTTGGGATGCACTATCTGAAATTCTGGAAGGTGCGGGGGTTGACCTGGCGGCCGAAGAAATCATGCCACCTCAACCGGGGAAGGCACGGATCATGGCCGTACTCGGCAAAGCCGGATCGGGCAAGACAATGATTCTGGCAGCCCTGACCAAGGCCCTGCGCGATGCCGGGCTAGAGATCATCAGCGGAGATTACGAGGGCAAGAAGCGCAAGGACCGCCGCACTGTGGCCGTGCTGGCCCCAACCAACAAGGCTGCCTTCGTACTGCGTATGCGTGGCGTCCCGGCAACAACAATTCACCGCATCCTGTATACGCCGGTTTACGATCCTGAATATGAAAAGATCGCCGACTGGCTGACTGGCACGGGGAACCGGCCCACGGTTGAGGAACTGACCGATTCCGCGCTTGACAGAGCCAAGGCATTTTATGACCTGCATGCCTCGATCCCCGGAGCACTGGCAGCAGCGGGCCTGCGCGGATCGGACTTCATCAGGGGCTGGAAACGACGCGAGGACGGGCTGGATATCGGCCTGATAGACGAATCCTCAATGCTGGATGAGCGACAATTCGAAGACCTGCGTGAGATCTTTCCGGTGCTGGTCCTGTTTGGGGACCCTGCCCAGCTTGCCCCTGTCGGGCAATCGGGTGAGATGATCTTTGATAAACTTGCCGCCCCACAACGACTGGTCCTCAACCGCATCCACAGACAGGCAGGGGATAGCCCGATTCTTGATCTGGCCCATGTGCTCGGTAACGATAATCTGGATTTCTCCGGGTTTGAACGTCTGGTACGCGATGCAGCAGCCAGTGATCCCCGCGTCATCTGGACCGAACGTGTCGAATCCGATCTGATGGCACGCAGCCCGGTGCTGGTCTGGCGCAATGCAACACGTATTCGCCTGATCACAGCCTTCCGTGCGGCTCATGGTGCACCAGGCGATCAACTCTTACCGGGTGAACCTCTGATCTGCGATGGGCTGGAGCTGCCCCTCAAGCATCGTAACAAGCGCATCGACCTTGAAGCCCGGGGCCTGATCAAGGGAGCGCAAGTGGTCTATCTCGGTCCCGGCAAGAAAGCCGGCTTTTCACGCCTGCATGTGATCGGGGCCGAGGACCCACGCCTGTCAGCTGCATCCATCGTGAAAATCGAAACTCCGGACAAAGAAGAACCATTCATTCCCTTTGCCGCCCGTATGGGGGCCAGCTTTCTGCATGGTGCGGCAGTGACGATCCATAAGGCGCAGGGCAGTCAATGGCCCGATGTACAGGTCTTTGCCCCTGATATTTCCGCTGCGGCATGGTCAGGCCGGAATGAAGCCGGAATACCCCTGTGGAAACGTCTGACCTATGTCGCAATCACACGGGCACAGGAACGACTGTTCTGGGTAACACGGGCACGGCTGGCACGCCCATCCGGACCGCTGAACACTGACGACCTGAAAGCAGCTGCTACTCCACTTGACTTGCTGACAACTGAGGAAGCATCCCCCCTTGGTTGAAGCCGAGCAAGGTCCCTGCCCGTTTTAGTAAGATCGCAGATCAGGCCCGACGGGCGGCTGCCGATGGTTTTTGTTCCAGTGTTTCGATGCGGGTCTGAAGTCGCTCGACAAGTGCTTCGCGTGGCAGCCCGGTTTCCTGCGACATACGCAACAGTCCAAACTGGACGCGAGCCATATCCTGATAATAACGCGCAAAGGTATAGTTGATCGAAGCTCCGGCGAAGGCCCCCAGAACCGGTACGGCCTGTGTTCCCACCTTGGTCAGCAGGCGCGTTGCAATCTGCGGGGCAAGGGCCGTGATAAGCGCCTGTACTGTTCGTCCGTTGACAGTCAACCGTGCCGCCAGAAGTCCGGTATCGGTTCCGTCATCCTCCGACAGCGGACCACCCGCTGCAAAAATGCGTAGCGCTTCGGTCTGAACCTCATCGCTTGAAGGATCAAATCCATGTTCTTCTGCAATTTCCAGAATCGCCCTGAGAAGCATGGTAACAGTAATTGGCAACTCAAGAACCGCGCCAGTCAATCCGGCGGCACCGCCAATGGCCCCCGCCGCTGTCGTGCTGAACCGGTTGAACCAGTCCCCACGATCACGCAGCACCCCGCGCGACGCCGAGGCAAGCCGAAAGGTCTGGCCAAGCGCCGCAGCAACAGCGGAATCAATACGGCTGCGCACAAATCCGGGCAATCTCTGGACAAGCTGTTCACCCCCGCCCCCGATCCGGTCGATGACCTCCATTCCCAACCCACGTGCATCGACATAGCGATGTGCCAACCGGTCAATCTCGGACAGGACACTGGGATCGCTGATCGGGGGCAGAACCGTTTGCCGGCGCTCAGCCATGGGGTAATTCCTTTCGCAAATCTGCCTGCTGACAGCCCTCAATATCAGAAACCTCGTTACGGATGTTGCTGATTTCAAGGCCGGAGGTTTTCTGAACCGAACCTTTCAGACCGGCCCATGCACCGGGAACAAGATCCAGCCCCAGCACCCGCTCAGGATTAGTTGGCGGCGGCATCTCAACATCCTGCAAACGGCGAAAACCAAAACGCGAATAATAAGGTGCATCTCCAACCAGCATGACCCGTTCCCAACCAACGTCACGTGCCCGGCCAAGGCTGTCCTGCATCAACCAGCTGCCAAGCCCTTCGCCCTGCGCTGTCGGGTGAACGGCAATCGGCCCCAGCAGCAAAACCGGTTTGCCGGCAACGCATACTGGCCAATAGCGGATTGCCGCACGGATCGTGCCCTGAGCCCGCAGGACAAGACAAAGCGCACCAACCCGATCAACCCCATCCCGCAGGCGATAGGACGACAATGCCGTACGGCCCGGCGCAAAACACAAATCCATCAGCGCCTCGACCTCGTGCCAGTCTTCAAGCCGTTCAACGTCGATTTCCACACAGCCCTCCCTCTCGCCGGTCTTCCACAAGCCCTGCGGGAATGCCTAACACGACCTGCAGCAGTTGCAAGAAATCGGTGGACGTCAGGACGGGGTAACGGCAGGATGCATCTTTGCAAGGAGAGATCATGTTCTACCGACCAGAGGCCGGCCACGGTCAGCCACATAATCCGTTCAACGCCATTGTTGCGCCACGCCCTATCGGCTGGATTTCCACCCGCGGCAACGATGGTGACAACCTTGCGCCCTACAGCTTCTTCAACGCCGTTGCCTATTCGCCGCCACAGGTAATGTTTGCCTCAACCGCAGCCAAGAATGACAGGCCAGAGACCAAGGACAGTGTAGCGCATGTTGCAGAAACAGGCGTTTTTTGCGTTAACATTGCTTCGAATTCCCTGATTACGCAGATGAACGCATCCAGTGCCGCACTGCCTGCCGAGGTCAGTGAATTCACGGCTGCCGGTATCCCCGCAGATGAATGCAAAACCATTGATTGCCCGCGCGTGGCAGATGCACCTGCCAGCCTTGAATGTCGGATGACACGAATCCAGCGTCTTGCAGGCGATGCAAACTGGCTGGTGCTGGGAATCGTGACCGGAGTCCACATGCGTGACGATTGCATCCGCAACGGTCGCTTCGACCTGAGCCATGATGGCTGGCTCGCTCGCATGGGTTATCGTGATTATGCCACCATACATGAAGTTTTCGAAATGGAGCGCCCGGAATAATGCAGAAAACTGTCAGGGATTATATCCGCAGCATCTACGACTTCCCGCATGAGGGAATCATCTTCCGCGATGTCACCACACTATTCGCCGATGCACGTGGCTTCCGCATGGCTGTGGATCAGCTCCTGCATGCCCATGCGGGCCAGAAAATCGACAAGGTCGTCGGGCTGGAAGCACGTGGCTTCATTCTTGGCGGTGCTGTTGCCCACCAGCTTTCCACCGGATTCGTGCCGATCCGCAAGAAAGGAAAACTGCCCGGTACCGTAATTTCCGAAGCATATATGCTAGAATATGGTGAAGCAGTAATGGAAATCCATGACGATGCCCTGTGCGAGGGCGAAAAGGTTCTGATCGTAGACGACCTGCTGGCCACCGGCGGTACAGCTGAAGCCGGAATCAAATTATGCCACCGGTTAGGTGCAGAAGTGATCGGCTGCGCCTTCGTCATCGACCTTCCTGAACTTGGCGGACGCAAACGACTGCAAGCCATGGGAATGAATGTCCAGACCCTGACAGAATTCGAAGGCGGTTGAGGTCAGGTGAGGAATTTTATCATATATTCGGGTATGCGGCTTTCTTGCGCTTCCCCGACCATTGGGGATGTAAAGTCATTCATCATGCAGTTTTTCAGAATGGCATGATGCATCCATGCGTTGGACGAGTACGCCTCATCTGAAAAAAGAAGGGTAGGCTATCAACCGGTTTGTGCGGCAAAACCGTCTCAGCCGTCCGCCACCCCCAGATCAGCCATGACACTTTGGCGGATCATCGCCGAAACACGATCATTGATGCCCAGAAGACCAGAGACCAGGCGCACCAGGGATTCCTCATCCGGGGAGCGTTTCCCATCGGCATAAGTCACCTCCCATAATGCGGCAAGCACGCCAGCCCTGTCCTCAAGCGCAATACGGTCCTTGATGAGCCTTGTGAAGCGCACGGTATCCGGAGCCTCGGCTTCGATCATCTCAGCTGCTCCACGCCGTTCAGCCGCTTCGCTCATATCCAAACCACGCCGGCGGGCAAGGATCTGATCAATCCGGGCTTCCTCCTGCAGGGTGTAGCGGTCATCAGCACGCGCCACACGTACCAGTAATGCGGCAATGGCCACCTCTGCGTCCTGACCTTGCAGGGGTATGGTCGGTTCATCTTGCCCAAACAGGCGTGAAATCAGATCTCGGAACATGATGACATAATGCGATTCTGTTTTGTGTAACCATACAATACACGAGATTAAAGGAAACCCTGCCTGAAATCAGGTAGTGGGTCAGTTTGACACTTTATCTGCGTAGCTTTGATTTGTGCGCGGTGTGCAGGATGACTATCTTGACCGTATGACAGACAGACCCAAACACCCCCGCAACGCCGCTAATCCACTTGCTAAGTTCATCGTGGACATGGCGGCTGGAGATCCCGCGCCACGTATTCTGAATGAAGAAGCTTGCCAATCCACCGGGTCAAAGGGCGCGAAGACCTGAGCAACGATCAGAAATCGCAAATACAGCAGCGACTGCCAGATGGAAGAAAAAGGCGGTTCGGAGGATCTGAACAGGTCGGATAAGAGGATTTTCTTCGCAACAGCGGCATGATGCCGCGAGCAAGGAGAAGACCATGGCAAGACGCCCGCGCCGGAATCACCGCCCGGCATTCAAGGCGAAAGTGGCGGTGGCCGCGATCAAGGGCGAGGAGACCCTGATCGAGCTGTCACAGGACTTCGATGTGCATCCGAACCAGATCAAGCAATGGCGCGATCAGCTTCTGGAAGGCGCGACCGGGGTGTTCGGCGAAGCACCAAAGGCCGATCCGGAACCTGCCATCGACGTGAGGACGCTGCAC
>JBKEAB010000209.1:0-24797 GCA_047971845.1 Paracoccus sp. (in: a-proteobacteria)
CTAGGCGAGATCGACATTTATCGCAGCCAGATCATGTCTGCGGCAAGATGAACAAAGCCCGCGAAGTGGATGGTGCGGCGGTCGTAGGGGGTTGCGAACCGACGGAAATGCTTGAGGCGGCCAAAGCGTCGCTCGATCCGGTTACGGTCGGTTTGTAGACGGCGGCATCATGCGGAATGAAGACTTTGCGGTTGCGCTTCGACGGGATGACCGCCTCCGCCTTCATGTTGGCGATCCGTTCACGTAAGTCATTGCTGTCATAGGCCTTGCCGGCGAGTGCGGCCCCAGCTTTCTGGCCTTCCAGGAGATCGGGAGCGGCGGTGATGTCGCTGGCCTGGCCCGGTGTGATACGAAAGCACAATGGCCGACCGAGCGTGTCCGCCAGCATGTGGATCTTGGTCGTCAATCCACCTCGGGAACGCCCCAGCGCCTGATCCTGTGCCCCCTCTTTTCCGGTCGCCGCCTGTTGGTGGGCGCGGACGATCGTGCTGTCCACGATCAGATACGCGAAATCGGGATCATCCGACATGGCCTCGAATATTCGCCACCAGACGCCCTTGCGGCTCCAACGACTGAACCGCCGGAAGGCCGAGTTCCACGCCCCGAACACATCCGGCAGGTCGCGCCATGGCGAACCCCTGCGCACGATCCACAGCACCGCCTACAAACATACGGTTGTCGCGGCCACTGCTGCCACGCATACGCCCGTCGCCAATGATATGGGCGGAGATCCGATCCCATTGACGATCGGACAAGATCAGACGTTCCATGGTTCCCATGGCAAATCTCCCTGCTACCGGAGCAGAGAACCAGAATTCTGCGCCCAAGGGAATCCCAAGAGCCCACACAACCTAGACCAAACTTCCTTAATCAGCCCCAGATACCCGCATTGCCAGAATGACCCGTGACAGCGCATAGGTCGAAGGATCATGACCAGGCGCACCCTTGCCATCAAGAAGCGGTGCAACTGACAGGGCCAGTTCCTTGCCAAGTTCGACTCCCCACTGGTCAAAGCTGTTAATGCCCAGAATCACGCCTTCGACAAAGACCCGATGCTCATAAAGGGCAATAATCTGGCCAAGTGTATATGACATCAGCCGGTCAATCAGCAAAGTCGTCGAGGGACGGTTCCCCGGAAAGACCCGGTGCCGCGCCTGCCGTTCCAACTCATCGCCAGTCAGGCCTTTCTTCGCCATCATCCCGCGTGCAGTAGCAAGATCACGGCCACACATCAGTGCCTCGGACTGGGCAAGGCAATTGGCCAGAAGCAGTTTGTGATGATGGCCCAGATGTTCTTCATGGCCCCGTGCAGTGGCAATGAATTCACATGGCACGATCTGAGTACCCTGATGGATCAGCTGATAAAAAGCATGTTGTCCATTCGTGCCGGGTTCACCCCAGACCACCGGTCCCGAGGACCGTGGCAGATCACTGCCATTCATGACCACCCGCTTACCGTTGGATTCCATCTCCAACTGCTGCAAATATGCCGGAAGCCGCGCCAACCGGTTGTCATAAGGCAGGACAGCACGGGTTGGATAGCCACAGATCTGATGATGCCAGATCCCGACAAGTGCCAGCATCACGGGCATATTCTGTTCCGGCGGAGCCGTGCGGAAATGTGCATCCATGGCCGCACCACCACGCAGGAATTCCCGAAAATTATCGGGACCGATGGCAATCATCAGGCTTAGCCCGATGGGGCCCCACATGGAATACCGTCCGCCAACCCAGTCCTCAAACCCGAAGACACGACTGGCATCAATACCCCATTCTGCTGTCCTGTCCGTCGCTGATGACAATGCCGCAAACTGCACAGCCGGATCAGAAACGGCCCCTTTCATCCAGTCAAATGCGGTTTTCGCATTTGTCATTGTCTCGATCGTGGTGAAAGTTTTTGACGCAACAATGATCAGCGTCGTTTCCGGGTTCAGCCCGGACAGTGTATCGGCAATATCCGCGCCATCAACATTGGACACGAAATGTGTCCGGGGTCCGTCATGGAATGGCGACAGCGACAATACGGCCATGGCCGGTCCCAGATCAGATCCGCCGATGCCGATATTCACCACATCCGTAACCTGACCACCCTGCCCCCGGAAGCCACCATTCCGGACAGCATCTGCAAAATCCGCCATCCGGTCCAGCGTCGCTGCGATACCGGTACTGATGTCAATGCCATCAACCACCAACGGTTGTTCCGGATTACGCAGGGCCGTATGCAGGACCGAACGATCTTCGGTTTCATTGATACGTTTACCAAAAAACATCGCATCACGCCGCTCAGCCAAACCAGCTGTCAGGTCCAGCAGCGCTTCACGACTGATCTTGTCGATATTCGTCTTTGAGTAGTCAAAGACCAGCCCATCAGCCTCTACCCGGAAACCGGTCGCCCGGTCTGGATCGGCATCGAACAGTTCGGTAATCCACCGCGCCTCCGAAGGGCGGCTGGCTTGGAGGCGGTTCCAGACAGGTTCCAGATCAATCGGCATAATGCACCGTTGCGTCACGAAGAAAGGCGGAAATCGGGGCCGTTACCGGATCAGCCCCAATGGCAGCATCAAGCGCAGCGCGTTTCTGCGCTCCGGTTATCATTACATGAATATTCAATGCGGATTGCAATGCAGGAGCCGTCAGCGTGATGCGTGGCTCGGCACCACCCCCGGCAGACATGACCGGCGGGGCATCCTGGGCCAGCAGAGCCTCCAGTCCAGAGGTATTTGGAAACAGGCTGGCAGTATGCATATCATCGCCCATGCCCAGAACCAGAACCGTAATAGGCAAGTGCGGACCAAGGCGATCCGACAGTGCAGGTGCCGCATCCTCCGGCGACGGATCCCCGGTATAAAGATCAAGATAGCTTGCAGCAGCAGCCGGGCCAGTCAACAGCGTCTTGCGCAACATCCCTGAATTCGAACGCGGATGATCACCGGGAACCCAGCGTTCATCATTCAGGAAAACCGTGATATTTGCCCAATCCAGAGGCAGCCCCGCCAAGGCAGAAAACATCGGAGCCGGAGTTGATCCGCCAGGAATACAAAGGCTGGCCGGGCCAACAGCATCAAGGGTCTGACGGAGTTCCCCCGCAATACGGTCGGCCAATGACAGAGCCATAAGTTCCCGGTCTGGATAAGTTCTGATATCAATATTCATGCCCTGATCTCCCGCCAGCGGCGATTGTCGCGATGCATGAGACGCAACGCTTCTTCCGGACCGGATGAACCCGAATCATAGGGCTCCGGCCGTTTCTTGCCGGCTTCCCAATCCTTGATGATCGGATCAGCCCATGCCCAGGCAGCCTCGACTTCATCACCGCGCATGAACAGGGTCTGGTTGCCACGGATCACATCCATGATCAGCCGCTCATAGGCGTCAGGCATATCTGCCGCTTCCGGACCAAGCGCATCGGCAAAGGACATATCCAGAGGCACCTGCATCAGACGCATGCCACCCGGTCCCGGTTCCTTGATCATCACCGACAGGACCATACCTTCATCGGGTTGCAACTTGATGACAAGCTGATTGGCACTCTGCTGACCATTCACATCAAAGATCGAGTGTGGTGGCTCCTTGAAGGTAACGACAATTTCACTGGTCCGGGCCCGCATCTTCTTGCCCGTCCGCAGGTAAAACGGCGTGCCTTGCCAACGCCAGTTCGATATCCGCGCCTTCAGCGCAACAAAGCTTTCCGTCCGGCTATCGGGGTTTTCAGCATCTTCCAGATAGCCATGATCATCACCATTGGCCTGGTATTGACCGCGTACGATTTCGCTCTCTCCGACTGGTTCAAGTGCACGGATCACTTTCAGTTTTTCATCACGAACAGCATCGGGATCGAAATGATAGGGTGGTTCCATCGCAATCAGGCACAAAAGCTGCATCAGATGGTTTTGTACCATGTCACGCATAGCGCCGGATTGATCATAATAGCCCCCACGACCACCAACCCCAACAGTTTCCGATACGGTGATCTGGACATGATCGACATATTGCGCATTCCAGAGCGGCTCAAACAGGATATTGGCAAAACGCACGGCCATCAGGTTCTGAACGGTTTCCTTGCCCAGATAATGGTCTATCCGATAGATCTGCCCCTCGGCAAAATGCTGTGCCAGAACCGCATTCAGCGCACGTGCTGATTCAAGATCCCGGCCAAAGGGCTTTTCAACGACAATCCGGCTGCTTTCATCAGCAATCCCGTAATCTGACAAACGCTGCGCAAGATCGCCGAAGAGTGACGGTGCAACCGAAAAATAGAAAGCACGCACGACATCATCATCATCGCGCATCGTTTCCTTCAGCTGGTCCCAGCCATCTGTTCCCCTGGCATCTATCGGGACATAGCTGAGCCGGGTCAGAAACGCTTCAACCTCACTTTTATCAACATTTCCACCGAATTTGTCGATGGCGGCACGGACCTCTTCACGGAACTGTCCATCCGACAAATCGGTACGGGCGGCCCCAACGATCCGGGATTCGGGCGGCATCTGCCCGGCCAGAAAACGACGATAAAGCCCCGGCAGGATCTTGCGATGCGCAAGATCGCCCGTGGCCCCGAAAATCACCAGATCGAAATTCTCGACAGGAATGACGCGCACGGCCATGGGACACCTCCTTGATGGCGTTTTGCTAACCTATGTTAGCGTTATCAGCAAGACATGCCTGTATCAGTGCGACAAAGCGCGACCCAGACGCGGCAAACGAGCCCGTTTCAGCAAAGCACGCAATTCAATTGGTCCACCAATTTTTCCGGCCTTTTCATGGGCCTCTGCAACCGCATGAGATATTTGATCAAAGTAATCCACCAAAAGATCTGTCAGAAAGGCATCGGGATGCAGGGCACGCAATCCGGCGGCAAGCATGGCCGGACGCGGAAAATCGCGCAGGTTGAAGGTTACAATCCAGCCTGCACCACTTTCCAGTGCTGCGGCCAGCACATGAAGATCCGCTGGATCAGGCAGATCAAAACCAATCGCACAATCCTCATCCCCTTCAGTCATGGCATTGGGAAAACGCTCCCGCAAAAGCGCGGCCTCTGCCCCAGCGATATCGGAATCATGCGGTCCCAGCTTTGCTGTGGCCCGTATCCATTCTTCTAATATCCTTTCTGACCAGACCGGCCGGAAAACCCCGGCAGCAGCGACATCAGTCAGGATTTCCCGCAAAACGGTCGGGAACAGAACATTGGCATCAAGAACTGCAATCATCCGTCCAGCCGGAAAAATAACGCCTTGAGATAACCGGTCTCCGCCAGTTGCGGCAATGTCGGATGATCAGGTCCGGCCTGTCCGGTATGAATAAGCTGCCCACGCCGTCCCCCACGTCCGATCCCACGGGCCGAGACGTTCCGGAAACTGGTCAGGTCAGCGGCATGTGAACAGGAACACAACCCAAGATACCCCCCGGGTGCCACCAGCGGCGCGGCCAGTTTTGCAACCCGCTCATAGGCACGCAAGCCTGCCTCCAAAGCCGGTTTCGACGGTGCAAACGCAGGTGGATCACAGATAACGACATCAAAGCGGGCACCCTCGTCCGCAAGCTTTTCCATCGCGGCAAAGGCATCCTCCTGCCGTTCCTCCAAACGAGAATCAACGCCCATGGCCTCAGCCCCTTGCTTTGCCATTGCCAGAGCCGGAGCCGAACCGTCAATCAGGATCGCATGCTCAGCCCCGGCTCCGAGCATTGCCAGCCCGAACCCGCCAACATGGCTGAACACATCCAGCACCCGTCCCGAGGCAAGACGCTGCGCAAAGGCATGATTGGGTCGCTGATCATAGAACAGGCCTGTCTTCTGCCCCCCCATTACATCTGCCATGTAAATGGCACCGTTCATCGGCACCTCTATCGGCGCAACGGGTGCGCTGCCGGTAATGACCTCAAGCCGTTCATCCAGTCCCTCAAGGTTACGGGCTCTGCCCTGCCCGTTCAGGACCACGGTTGAAGCACCCGTCACATCACATAGCGCGGCGGCAATATCATCTGCCATAGCATCAGACCATGCTGCATTGGGCTGAAAGACGGCAGTATCACCAAACCGATCGACAATTACCCCCGGCAACCCATCTGCCTCAGCATGAACGAGACGATAGAACGGAACTTCGTACAGTCGCTCACGCATGGCAAGCGCCCGCCTCAACCGTATTCGCAGCCAGTCCGTATCAATCTCTGCTGCCGGATCAGGATCCATGACCCGAGCGATGATCTTTGATCCCGAATTGACCGTCACCAAGGCCAATGGTCGCCGTTCAGGATCCTCCAGCACTGCAAAATCCCCCGGCCGAATCGCCCGCGTTCGCCGGTCCATCACCAGCTCATCGGCAAAAACCCATGGGAATCCGTGACGGATAGCCTGAGGTCTGGTTTTCGGACACAAGCGGATTACGGGAAGGGTACTCATCAAGTTTCCTTTCAGTCCAGACCGATGTGACATGACCCTGACCCAACGACAAGAGCAGTCAGCCAGATTGAAACGTTAACGCTAACATGTTAAACTGAAACCAGCCATCGGAGGAACAGCCATGACCCTGCACGCCATGATCGACCGCGTTACCGACCGCATTCGTGAACGTTCGCACCAGACACGCTCGGAATATCTGTCCCGTATCGCCAGAGCAGCCGAGAACGGTCCCCGTCGGGCGCATCTGTCCTGCGGTAACCAGGCGCATGCCTATGCGGCAATGGATAACAAGGATGACCTGGCGCTGACCCGCAAGCCAAATATCGGCATCATCACGGCTTATAATGATATGCTTTCGGCCCACCAGCCTTACGAACGCTATCCCGCCCTGATCCGCAAAGTGGCCGCACGTTCCGGTGCTTCGGCACAGGTTGCGGGGGGCGTTCCGGCAATGTGTGACGGGGTAACGCAGGGCCGGCCGGGAATGGAACTGTCGCTGTTTTCGCGTGACGTCATTGCCCTGGCAGCAGGCGTGGCCATGTCACATGATACATTTGATTCGGCACTGTATCTCGGGGTTTGCGACAAGATTGTACCAGGATTAGTCATTGCGGCAGCGACATTCGGTCATGTTCCTTCGGTTTTCGTACCGGCCGGACCGATGCCATCCGGGATGCCCAATGACGAAAAGGCCAAAATCCGGCAGCTGTTTGCCGCCGGGAAAATCGGGCGTGAAAAGCTGATGGAAGCCGAAATGGCCTCTTATCATTCACCCGGCACATGCACCTTCTACGGTACCGCCAATTCCAACCAGATGCTGATGGAGATCATGGGCCTGCACCTGCCCGGCTCCAGTTTTGTGAACCCGAATACCGACATGCGCGATGCACTGACCGGGGCTGCGGTGGAACGGGCTGCGGCAATCACGAAGCTGGGCAATGAATACCTGCCCATAGGCGAAGTTCTGGATGAGCGCACTTTCGTCAACGGAATCGTCGGATTGATGGCAACAGGTGGTTCTACCAATCTGGTCCTGCATCTGCCTGCAATGGCCCGTGCCGCTGGTGTGCTGATCGATATTCAGGACTTTAACGACATTTCCGATACCGTGCCTCTGATGGCACGGGTCTATCCGAACGGACTGGCGGATGTGAACCATTTCCATGCGGCTGGTGGGCTTGGCTACATGATCCGGCATCTGCTTGAGTCCGGCTTGCTGCATGAAGATGTCCGCACGATCGCAGGCGGTGGGCTGGATCGTTACACGACCGAACCTAAGCTGAAGGATGGCCGTGTCAGCTGGCAGGAGGGATCATCAACATCGCTGAATGACAAGATCCTGCGCCCGGCAACTGATCCCTTTGCCCCAACAGGCGGGCTGAAACAGCTTGAGGGCAATCTGGGTCGCGGCGTTATCAAAGTTTCCGCGGTGGCACCGGAACGCCATGTCATCGAAGCCCCTGCCCGCGTTTTCACCGACCAGGAACAGGTCAAAGCCGCCTTCAAGGCCGGTGAATTTACTGAGGATACCGTGGTTGTCGTCCGTTTCCAGGGACCAGCCGCCAACGGCATGCCCGAACTGCATTCGCTGACCCCCATTCTCGCTGTCTTGCAGGACCGTGGGCTCAAGGTTGCTCTGGTAACGGATGGGCGCATGTCCGGAGCTTCCGGCAAAGTGCCCTCTGCCATACATATCGCACCGGAGGCCGCCAAGGGCGGACCGCTGGCAAAGGTTCAGGATCGTGACATCATCCGGCTTGATGCGGTCAGTGGTGTGATTGAGTGTATGGCCCCGGAATTTGACGCACGCAAACCTGTCATTGCCGACCTGTCCGCCAATCAGAATGGCATGGGCCGCGAAATGTTCAGTCTGTTCAGGGCCGCTGCTGGCAGTGCAACCGAAGGCGGTTGCAGCATCATCTGACCCTCAGTCACAACGCTCAATGGCTATGGCCGTCGCCTCACCTCCTCCGATACAAAGCGAGGCGACGCCCCGTCGTTGTCCATAATGCTCCAAGGCGGCCAGAAGCGTGACCATGACCCGTGCACCCGAAGCGCCGATCGGATGACCGAGGGCACAGGCTCCGCCATGGAGATTGACCTTGTCATGTGGCAGGTCAAGTTCGCGCATCGCGGCCATGGCAACAACGGCAAAGGCTTCGTTGATTTCAAACAGATCAACCTGTGCAAGACCCCAGCCGGTTCGTTCTGCCAATCGTTTCATCGCACCTATCGGGGCGGTCGGGAACAGATCCGGCTTATCGGCAAAGGTTGCATGTCCCGAAATAAGCGCCCTTGGCGTCAGCCCCAGCCTTTCCGCCTGGGAACATCGCATCAGCATCAGGACCGCTGCCCCGTCCGAAATCGAAGAACTGTTTGCCGCAGTAACCGTCCCATCCTTGCTGAAGGCCGGACGCAGCGTCGGGATCTTGTCCGGATTTGCCTTTCCCGGCTGTTCATCCACTCCGACAATCATATCCCCTTTGCGTCCCGTAACTGTCACGGGCGAAATTTCCGCCACAAAGAGACCATCAGCAAGTGCCATCTGCGCACGCGCCAGAGAGGTCAGGGCAAAATCATCCTGCTGTTTGCGCGTGAATCCATAACCTTGCGCACAACTTTCCGCGAAGGTTCCCATCAAGCGCCCCTTGTCATAGGCATCCTCCAGACCATCAAGGAACATGTGATCCATGACCTGCCCATGCCCCATCCGCATGCCTGCACGGGCCTTGGGCAGCAGGTAGGGCGCATTCGACATGCTCTCCATCCCTCCGGCAACAATGATATCCGCACTGCCGGCAAGGATCATATCATGAGCCAGCATGGCTGCCTTCATACCCGATCCGCACATCTTATTGATCGTCGTCGCCCCTGCCCCCAGAGGTATCCCTCCGGCCAAGGCCGCCTGCCGCGCCGGGGCCTGCCCCTGACCAGCAGGCAAGACACAACCCATAATGACTTCGTCAATCCGTTCAGCGGACAGACCACTGCGTTCCACGGCCGCACGGATAGTAACGGCCCCCAGATCAGGTGCGGTAACACTGGCCAGATCACCCTGGAAACCGCCCATTGGGGTGCGGGCCGCAGAAACAATGACAACAGGATCGGTGCCGGACATGAAGTTTCCTCCTTACTTATGCCTCAAAGCCACGAATCAGGGTTCGGTCGGTGAACCGAAACGATCAATCATCCGGGTCCGGATCTGATCACGCGTTTCGCGGTATTTCTGCAATACGGCCTCCCGGCCTTCAGCCAGCCCGGATGGATCCATAACCGGCCAGTATTCAATATCAAGATGCGCATGCCGTGTCAGCTCCATCGCCTGACGCTGCGATGCCGGGGACAGCGCAACGATCAAGTCAAAGCTGCCCAGATCATCACCCCAGCTTTGCATTTCCTCAAAACTGCGGGAACGGTGGCGTGACAGTTCAACACCCAACTCCTGACAGGCGGCAACGGCAAAACCGTCAATCTCCAGATCGTTTCTGACACCCGCCGATTGCACATAGGCCGCATGGCCATAGAATTTCTTCATCATCCCCTCGGCCATGGGTGAGCGGACAGCGTTATGATCGCAACAGAACAGCACCGCATGGGGGATCTGCCCGGTCATCTCAGCCCTGCGGAATCAGCGCACAGATCAGCGTAAACAACCGGCGCGACGTGTCGATATCGATCACCGCCTTGCCCTCCAGACGTTCCTGAAGCGTGCGCGCTCCTTCATTATGGATGCCGCGACGGGCCATGTCGATTGCCTCAATCTGGGCGGGTGGCATAGTCTTCACAGCATCGTAATAGCTGGCACAGATCTGGAAGTAATCCTTTACCACCTGCCGGAACGGACCCAGTGACAGATGAAACTCCGCCACCTTGTCCCCCGGTTCGGTGGAAAGATCAAAGACCAGCCGCCCGTCCCGGATCGCCAGCAACAGGGCATAGGGACCGGCAGGGGCAGGCTGACCTTCACGTCCCGGCAAGGCAAAGCTGTTATCTTCGATCAGATCATAGATTGCGACCTTGCGTTCCTGAAGAATTTCAGGCGTGGCAGGCGGGATAGCGCTGTCATCGATCTCGACACGGCTCAGACTGTTCATGGCATCTCCCAGATAATCTTGGCAACCAACAGGATACCCACCACCGTAGCGCTGAGCAGATTCGCAATAATGATCGGCCAGGCCCCGAGTAAGAGTCCATAGACCAGCCACAGGCAGATGGTCGTAAACAAAAGCAGCGTTGTCCAGAACGAGATATCACGCACCATCCGGGTTTTCAGTGTACGCGCAAGCTGCGGAAACCAGCAGATCGTTCCAAGGATCGCCACCGCATAGCCAAACCATGGAGTAATTGTATCCAGTATCATCATGCCCCCTTATTCAAGGTTTCCATCCGCACGGACACAGAACGACCATGTGCCTGCAGGCCTTCGGATTCCGCCAGACGCACAGCCGCCGGACCAATGGCGGCAAGTACACCCGGCGTCAGCCGGGCCAACGTTGTCCGTTTGAGGAAGTCCATTACCGACAGCCCGGAAAAAAACCGGGCTGACCGTGCCGTAGGCAAGACATGGTTCGGACCACTGACATAATCACCGACAGCCTCGGGGGTATACGCCCCCAGAAAGATCGCCCCGGCATGGTGAATTTTTTCGGACAGGGCTTCGGGTTCAGCCACGCACAGTTCAAGATGTTCGGGGGCAATACGGTCTGACAGGGCAGCTGCCTCATCAAGGGTCCGGGTTACGATAACCGTGCCATAATCACGCCAGCTGGCCCCGGCAATTTCGGCACGCGGCAAGGTCGGGATCAACCGTTCGACAGCAGCAGTAACGGCATTGGCAAAAATTGCATCCGGAGTAATCAGGATGGATTGCGCATCGGCATCATGTTCTGCCTGTGCCATCAGGTCCAATGCCAGCCAGTCCGGGTTCTGATCACGATCGGCAATAATGAGCACCTCGGACGGGCCTGCAATCATGTCAATGCCCACCTTGCCGAAAACCTGCCGTTTGGCCGCTGCAACATAAGCATTACCTGGACCGGTGATCTTGTCGACGGGAACAATATTCCCGGTTCCATACGCCATGGCCGCAACTGCCTGCGCCCCCCCGATACGGTAGATTTCACTCACCCCGGCCAGCTGACATGCCAGAAGGACCAGTGGATTGACCTCTCCGCGGGGTGTCGGAACGCAGACCACCAGCCGCCCGACCCCGGCAACCCGTGCCGGAATCGCATTCATCAGAACCGATGAGGGATAGCTTGCCTGCCCACCCGGCACATAAAGCCCGGCCGCAGATACTGCTGTCCACCGCCAGCCAAGAGTCGCACCGGCCTCATCCGTCCAACTTTCATCAGCCGGCATCTGACGGGCGTGATAGGCACGGATGCGATCCGCTGCAAGTTCCAGTGCCGCCCGGTCTTCCGGCATGACCCGGGCCACTTCTGCAGCAATCTCGGATTCTGAAATACGCAAGGTTTCAGGTGTCAGATCCAGCTGATCAAAGCGCGAAGTATAATCAAGCAGCGCCCTGTCCCCCCGGGTCCGGACATCGGCAATGATTTTCGTCACCACTTCGCCCACATCGGCCGAATCTTCCCGCTTCGCCAACAACATTTCCGCAAAGTGCAATTCAAAATCGGAAGTGGAGGTATTCAGTATCACGGGCATGTGCATTTCCTTCTACAAAGGCTGTCTTAACGCCCGCCGCTGCCACGCTCAAGCACGCAGAAAATGACGAAGCCGGGCATGCAGCGGACGTTGTAACATCCGGCGCATTTCAATTTCCCAGAACCCGCGCTCATTGCACATCGGCGGCCCGTCCGTTGCGACAAAACCTGCGCGGCGGTAAAGAGCCTGCGCCTGCGCATTACCCTGTCCGACATGCAGTCCCAACCGGGTCATACCCGCCAGTGCGGCGCGCCCGGCAAGCTGGGCAAAAATCGCATCCCCCAGCCCCAGCCCCCGCATTTTGGGGCTTACATAAACCGACATGACCCAGCCCAGATCAGGTTCCGCAGGGGAGATATCTCGTTCCCAGCTGGCCACGGCCTGCGGATTGCCCGGAGCCGGACCTGCGGCCCACATTTCGCATCCGGCCAATCGTTGCGCAAAATCCGCCAGCGGACGATCACGCCATTCATCAATACCCGATCCGAAGGCCTCAGGTGCGGTCTGCAACGCCTCCAGCCGGATCCTGCGCCATTCTCCGGCGCGATCAGGGGTCAGTTGCCAAAGGCGGAAAACCGTCATCCCGTCTGTATGCTGCCTTGTTCAGTTATCATCGTGCTGCGGCTTCTGCCGCGAAGGAGCAATATACGGCCGGGTAACATCCCGCAGGTCAACGGATACGCATTCCGTATCCATCATGATTGTACCATCACCGGCAAATTCCAACGAAAGCCGGCCAGTCCCATCCGGCCCCGCCTGCCAGACCATGGCCAATAGCGACAGCACCGCATCACCATCGTTGCGGTCAATACCATCGCTGCGAATACCTGTAATGTCAGAAATGACCAGCAGCGCCCGGACCCGTTCGAATTCTCGCCCCTCACTCTGCGCCGCCTCAACGTCTTCCCAACGGAACCGGTTGATCAGCATGGCCAACTGACGACGCTTGCGGTCAAAGGTGATATCAGCTCCGGTCAGCACCGCATCCTGCACCAGCATGGACATGACAGACAGGTCTTCGCCCCCCTCGGCACGCAACATCAGCGGACCGGGATCGGCATCACGAAAGCTTGCATCATTCATCCGGGTGTGCCTCCTTGATACGCTTCAGGTCTGCACCGACACCGCGCAGTTTACGCACGACCCGCTCATATCCGCGGTCAAGGTGATAGACCCGGCTGACAACCGTTTCCCCCTCTGCAGCAAGGCCGGCAAGGATCAGGCTGACCGAAGCGCGCAGGTCGGTTGCCATGACAGGTGCACCGCGCAGCTTTTCAACGCCGGTTACTGTGGCATGCCCACCATGGACATCAATCCGCGCCCCCATGCGGGCCAGTTCCGGTGCGTGCATGAAGCGGTTTTCGAAAATCGTTTCCTCCAGAACTGCGGTTCCATCGGCTGTACACATCAGCGCCATCATCTGCGCCTGAAGGTCGGTCGGGAAACCCGGGAAGGGTTCGGTCACCACATCCACAGCACGTACACGGCCATTTTTGCGGCTGACCTTGATACCCCGCTCGGTTTGGGCAACCAATACGCCGGCCTCATCAAGTTTTTCGGCAAAGGCTCCGATCAGGTCCAGACGACCACCCAGACATTCGACCTCACCACCACAAATGGCAGGTGCCAGCATATAAGTCCCCAGCTCAATCCGGTCCGTCACGACCGGATGGGTCGCCCCATTGAGCGCATCTACCCCCTGAATTGTTATGGTTCCTGTCGCCTCGCCTTCAATCTGAGCACCCATTCGGCGAAGGCATTCCGCCAGATCAACGATTTCAGGTTCGCGTGCCGCATTCTTCAATACGGTGGTGCCACGTGCCAGCGTCGCAGCCATCAGTGCATTTTCCGTTGCACCGACCGAGACAACCGGAAATTCGATAACGGCCCCCTTAAGGCGCCCTGACGGAGCCCTGGCATGGACATAACCATCACGCAGGTCCAGTTCCGCCCCCATTGCCTCAAATGCCTGCAGGTGCAGGTCAACCGGACGTGCCCCGATGGCACAACCGCCGGGCAGTGAAACCGTCGCCTCGCCATCACGTGCCAGCATCGGACCCAGCACCAGAATTGAGGCACGCATCTTGCGCACGATCTCGTAATCGGCGCGATGGCTGGTCAGATCATGGCTGGACATCGCCAGCACCTGCCCATCCTGCATCGAGGCAACCTCAGCCCCAAGTGACTGCAACAGTTCAGTCATGGTCCGGATATCCGACAGGCGAGGCGCATTAGTCAGAGTCAGAGGCTGATCGGTCAGCAACGTTGCCGGCATCAGTGTCAGACAGGCATTCTTCGCACCGGCAATGGGTATTTCGCCGTAAAGAGCCCCGCCACCCTGCACGATAATCTGATCCATCAATCCTCGCTTTCCGGGGCGTTATCCGAAACTGTCTCGTCGCCCTCTTGGCTTGCGGCACGCGCACGTGCCTGTGCTTTGCGGCGCGCAAGATTGGCCCTCAACGCCGCACCAAGCCGGTCTTCACGGCTGGCAGGGGTATCGCTGTCAGGTTTACGCGTCCTTGTCATGGCGACCTGTTACCCCTTTGCCCCGCCGAGGTCTAGCGCCGGGTAAGCTGACGCAACATTCCATGCAGGATCTGCACGTCAGACCGAGTCAAAGACATGCGCGACCACAGGTTGCGCAAGTTAAGCTTCATGTTTGCCGCCTTTTCAGCCGGAAAGAAATAGCCGGCCTCATCCAGCGTTGCCTCGTACCGGTCAGCAAGCTTCTCAATTTCGATCCGGTCAGCCACAACCTCGCCTGCCGGACGTCGCCCCGTTGGCATCGGCTGATCGGGCAGCCTGCCACGTGACCATTCATATCCGACAAGAAGTACGGCCTGCGCCAGGTTAAGAGACGGAAAATCCGGATTCACCGGCACAGTCAGAATCGCATTGGCACGCGCAATGTCATCATTCTCAAGCCCAGCCCGTTCCGGCCCGAAAATGATCGCGGCACGTCCACCACCGCTGATTTCGTCGGTAATTCGCACCGCCGCAGTCGCGGGGGTAAAAACGGGCTTCGTCAGTTCCCGACCCCGCGCCGTGGTCGCGAAGGCATAGGTAATCCCCTCCATCGCATCTGCCAGACTCGAATATACCCGTGCCCGGTCCAGAACCTGCCCCGCAGCCCCCGAAGCCATTGCCACCGCACGTGGATTCGGCCAACCGTCCCGGGGGCTGACCAAGCGCATTTCGGACAGGCCGAAATTCAGCATGGCGCGGGCAGCCGCACCGATGTTTTCGCCCATTTGCGAACGGGTCATGATAATAACGGGTTGGGTGGTGCTTTCGGTCATGCTGCCTGTTAGCGCCGTACCGGGGGGTCCCGCAAGCTCTGGTGCATGATCTCTGCCACTGGTAATGCAACCGGAAAGAGGAACACCATGACCGAACAGCCCGATGCACCGACCGCCCCGCAACTGTACCTGATTACTCCGGTCGGGGCAGAACCGGGTGCCTTTGTCCCGATACTGGGCACATTCCTTGATCGTTTTGAAATTGCCTGTATTCGCATCCCCGGAGCCGGAGATGAAACCCGGCTGGGCCAGATGGCCGATATGGTCCGCGATATGGCCCATGCCCATGATATTGCCGTTGTCGTCGATGACCACATCCAGCTGGCCCAGCGGCATGGGCTGGATGGTGTGCACCTGTTGACCGGCGGGGCCAGGCTGGTCCGTCAGGCCCGCAAGGAACTGGGTCCTGATGCCATTGTCGGCGCATTCTGCGGGACATCACGCCATGAGGGAATGAGCGCGGCAGAGGCCGGGGCCGATTACATCAGCTTTGGCCCTGTCGGAGCAACGGGCCTTGGTTCGGGCGAGTCAGCGCCAGCAGATCTGTTCGCCTGGTGGTCCGAGATGATCGAAGTCCCGGTTGTGGCCGAGGGCGGACTGGATGCGGCCATGATTGGCAAATTTGCCACCATAACCGATTTCTTCGCCATCGGGGCAGAACTCTGGTCTGCGGAAGATCCGGTGCAGGCACTTGCCGCGCTCTGGCGATAGAACCCGGCGACTTGCAGGACATGTAATGGCAAAAGGGCCTTCGGCCCCTCTGCTTTCACCCGATAAGTTCTGGCGGTTCCGTTCAGACGGCTTCCGCTTCCGGTCTGGCATCGGCCACGCGACGCGCACGCAGTTCTTCAGCCACAAGGAAAGCCAGTTCCAGTGACTGGCTGGCATTCAGACGCGGATCGCAGGCGGTATGATACCGGTCTGACAAGTCCTCATCGGTGACAGCACGCACTCCACCCGTGCATTCGGTCACATCCTTGCCGGTCATTTCGAAATGCACACCGCCGGGAATGCTGCCTTCATCCTTATGGATGGCGAAAAATTCGCGTACTTCGCGCAGGACCGAATCGAAAGGCCGCGTCTTGTAGCCGGAAACCGACTTGATGGTGTTGCCATGCATCGGATCACAGGACCAGACGACATTCGCGCCCTCTTCCTTCACGGTCCTGATCAGCCCCGGCAAATGATCACCGACCAAGCCGGCACCGAAACGTGCAATCAGGGTCAGACGTCCGGCTTCATTTTCCGGGTTCAGTTTTTGCATCAGAACCTTCAGGTCTTCTGTCGTCGTCGAAGGACCACATTTCAAGCCGATCGGGTTCTGGACACCGCGACAGAATTCGACATGCGCCCCATCCGGCTGACGGGTCCGGTCACCGATCCAGATCATATGGCCCGAACCTGCCACCGGCATGCCGGTTGTGGTATCGATCCGGGCAAGAGCCTCTTCATATTCCAGCAGCAGGGCTTCATGGCTGGTATAGAATTCGACCTGACCCAGCTCATGCGCGGTTTCAGCCGTTACCCCGGCAGCCTGCATAAAGGCCATTGCATCGCTGATCCGATCAGCAATATCACGATAGCGTTCCGCTTCAGGACCGGATGTAAAATCGGCGATCCAGCTTTGTACACGATGGATATCCGCATACCCTCCGGTCGAAAAAGCACGCAGCAGGTTCAGCGATGCTGCAGCCTGGGTATAGGCCGCCAGCATCCGCTGCGGATCCGGCATGCGGGCAGCAGCCGTGAAATCGAACCCATTGATGATATCACCACGATACGACGGCAGTTCGACCCCACTCACCGTTTCCGTCGGCGCCGAGCGCGGCTTGGCGAATTGCCCGGCCATACGCCCGACCTTCACCACCGGAAGCTGAGCCCCCCAGGTCAGGACAACAGCCATCTGCAGCATGATTTTAAATGTATCGCGGATATTGTCGGCACTGAATTCAGCAAAGCTTTCGGCACAGTCACCACCTTGCAGCAGAAAAGCACGACCGGCGGCGACATCGGCCAGATGGGAGCGCAGCTTGCGCGCCTCACCCGCGAAGACCAGCGGTGGATATCTGTTCAGCTGCGCTTCGACCACATTCAACGCGCTCTGATCGGGATAATCCGGCATCTGGATGCGTGGATAGCCACGCCAGCCAGCCTTATCCCAGCGGTGGGCGGTCCTGGTCTGTCGCTGTTCCTGCGTCATGGCACGGCTCTCCTTTCACAATACAGGCCATCCGTATGGTCCGGCCGGATATATAATCCGGGCTGAATCAAAGTGAAACCCCACCTTCCCCGTGCAGGAACAATGTTTCCGGATATGACATTCAACTTTACTTTTTATGTGCAGCCCCGATAACCTGACCTGCATCTACAAGACCAACAGGGGATTATAAAAATGAAACATCTGCTTCTTGCCTCCGCCGCCACCGCATTGATTGCCGGGGCCGCCGGGGCTGAAGAGGTCAAGCTGGGTCTGCACCTTGGCTTTACCGGCGCATTGGAATCCATGGCACCCGATATGGCCGCCGGGGCCGAGGCTGCCGCCAAGGAAGTCAGCGAATCCGGCAAGTTCCTTGCTGGATCTACGGTCGTAACCTCGCGTTCAGACACCACCTGTGTTGATGCCGCCGCCAGTGTCGCAGCCGCTGAACGCCAGGTTGCCGATGGCGTCAAAGCCATGGTTGGCGGCCAGTGTTCCGGCGAAACCATTGCCACGCTGGAAAAGGTTGCCATCCCCAACGGCATGCTGCTGATTTCGCCTTCGGCCACCTCGCCAGCACTCAGCACGATCGAAGACAGCGGCCTGTTCTTCCGCACCGCACCGTCGGATGCCCGTCAGGGCGAGGTCATCGCACAACTGACCTATGGCAAGGATATCAAGTCAATTGCCATCACCTATACCAACAACGATTACGGCAAGGGGCTGGCCGACAGCATCAAGGCCGCATTCGAGAAACTCGGCGGCACTGTCACCACCTCCACCGCCCATGATGACGGCAAGGCAGACTATTCAGCCGAAGTCGCCGCACTGGCAGCCGCTGGTGGCGATGCTCTGGTTGTTGCCGGTTATGTCGACCAGGGTGGCTCGGGTGTAACCCGCGGCGCTCTAGATACCGGTGCCTTCAGCATGTTCGTCTTCCCCGACGGCATGGTCAGCGATGAGTTGGTCGAACGCTTCGGGTCGGAAATCAACGGCTCAATCGGAATCAATCCGGCAGCCGATGGCGACGGACCAGCCCGTTTTGCCGAAGTTGCCGAAGCCAATGGCTTCAACGCCTCGGCGGCCTATTCAGCTGAATCTTATGACGCTGCAGCCCTGATCTTGCTGTCAATGCAGGCTGCCGGTTCCTCAGATCCCGCTACAGCCAGAGACAAGGTGATGGAAGTTGCCAATGCTCCGGGTGAACAGATCCTGCCGGGAGAATTGGCCAAAGGCCTGGAACTGCTGGCCGCCGGCATGGATATTGATTATGTCGGCGCATCTTCGGTTGAACTGGTTGAGCCGGGTGAAAGCGCCGGGACCTACCGTGAAACCACCATCACGGACGGCAAGATGGAAGTCGTGGGCTTCCACTGATCTGAACTGACAAGGGCTGCCCCGGCCAACAGCCCGGTGCAGCCCGTACGAT
The DNA here is from genome assembly GCA_047971845.1 of Paracoccus sp. (in: a-proteobacteria). Taxonomy (GTDB): domain Bacteria; phylum Pseudomonadota; class Alphaproteobacteria; order Rhodobacterales; family Rhodobacteraceae; genus Paracoccus. The sequence continues at coordinate 18,993 of JBKEAB010000209.1, forward strand.
AAATAAAATTAGTGGTATTACATGCGTCTGGCAGACATATATCACCCAACACGACGGGAGGCGTGATGATCCGGGTCGAGAACCTGCACAAGAAATTCGGTGGTTTTTCCGCTGTAGATGGCGCGAACCTGACAATCGAAACCGGATCCATCACCGGGCTGATAGGGCCAAACGGTGCTGGGAAATCAACGCTTTTCAATGTCATTGCCGGGGTCCATGCACCGACATCGGGCCATGTCATCATGGATGGCGAGGACATCACCGGATTGCCTCCGCACGAATTGTTCCACAAGGGCCTGCTGCGTACATTCCAGCTGGCCCACGAATTCAGCACCATGACTGTCCGCGAAAACCTGATGATGGTTCCAGCCGGACAAACCGGCGAAAAGCTGGCTCATACTTGGTTTTCACGCAACCAGATCCGGCGTGAGGAAGAAGCTTTGCATGCCAGGGCCGATGAAGTACTGGAATTTCTGACCATCAGCCATGTTGCCGATGAAAAGGCCGGTAACCTGTCCGGCGGACAGAAGAAGCTGCTGGAACTGGGCCGCACAATGATGGTCGATGCCAAGATCGTCTTTCTGGATGAGGTCGGTGCCGGCGTGAACCGCACATTGTTGATGACCATCGCAGATGCCATTGTGCGGCTGAACAAGGAACGCGGCTATACTTTCTGTGTCATCGAACATGACATGGATTTCATCGGCAAGCTTTGCGATCCGGTCATTGTCATGGCCGAGGGCAAGGTTCTGGCCGAAGGCAGTGCTGACAGCATCATGCAGAACGAAGCCGTTATTGAAGCCTATCTGGGTCGCGGGCTGAAAAACAAGGAAATGGTCGACGCATGAAAACAGGACCCCTCATCGGAGATATGGACCGGTGAGGGTCCTGCAGGCAGCATGGACCGGGACCGGGGCACCTCTCCTGAACGCCGCCCTGCCCCGTCTGACCATGAAAACAGTACAGACAAGGAGATGATCGGCGCATGAGCGATAACGATCCCTTTGGCACTCGCGGCATCCGTGATGCCTCTCTCGTGAACCAGCGTGGCCGCGGAGCATCAGACGGAACACGCCGGTCAGGTCCGGTCAGCCCCGGCTCTGCCACCGACCCCTTCCTGATTGGTGAGAACATGACCGGCGGTTACGGCAAGGGTCCCGACATCCTGCACGACTGCACCATTGCCGTTGAAAAGGGCGAAATTGCCGTGATTGTTGGCCCGAACGGAGCCGGAAAATCCACCGCAATGAAAGCAATCTTCGGTATGCTGAACCTGCGTGAAGGATCCATCCGGCTGAACGGAACCGATATCACCCAGCTGAACCCTCAGGACCGGGTGAAGGCAGGCATGGGGTTCGTACCACAGGTCAATAACATCTTCCCCTCCATGTCGGTCGGGGAAAACCTTGAAATGGGTGCCTACATCCGCAACGACGACTTCCGTGGAACCATGGAGCAGGTCTACGGTCTGTTTCCGGTCTTGAAGGAAAAGCGCCATCAGCCAGCGGGTGAACTGTCCGGGGGGCAGCGCCAGCAGGTTGCCGTGGGCCGTGCCCTGATGACCCAGCCCAGCCTTCTGATGCTGGACGAACCGACTGCCGGGGTTTCACCCATTGTGATGGACGAACTGTTTGACCGTATCATCGAAATCTCCCGTACCGGCCTTCCGGTGCTGATGGTCGAGCAGAATGCCAAGCAGGCCATGAACATCGCCGACAAGGCCTATGTGCTGGTACAGGGGGCCAATGCTCATACCGGCACCGGCAAGGAGCTGATGGAAAACGATGAGGTGCGCCGCACCTTCCTGGGGGGCTGATCGCATGACGTTCTTCCTGTCACTTACCGCCATCTTCACCAGCCTTGCCCTGCCGGCACTGGCACAGGGTCCCGCATCGTCATCCCTGCCTCCTGCCGGGAAAGCCCCGGTGGACGAAATTGCATCCATTTCAGATACAGCACCAGACAGTGGTATATCCGATGCTGACACGGCGCATCTGTCATGCGCCTTCCAGACGGAATGCATTGACGCGGAATGTGCCAAATCCGGTTATAATGCCAGAATGACTGTCCTCACGGATGGGGCAGGTCTGGCCGAAGTTGAATGGGTTGATCCGTCCGAAACCATCGCCATGGCCGCAACCATAGAACATGGTGCCATCATTGCATCCTCACAGGAAGAAGACGGGATCACACAGCGTATGCTGACCGTGCATGACGATGGAGTGGCCCGCTACACGGCCCATCTCGGCAATCCGCTGATCACAATCAGTTATATCGGGAACTGCGAGTAACCATGCACAAGCTTTCTTAGTCCCAGCCTTCGACGCAGGCACAACACATACCGGCAGCAGACGGCACATATCTGCCGGCAGTCATGGTCAACAATGTCGGCCCAGCCAATCAGGGCAATACTGAAACCGGAGAACCGATCACTTCCATGCACAGCACCAAGAACGAGATGGACCCCAAGAGGATTTCCGGAAACCATAAGGAGGTCAACTGATGGATATCCTCAATGCCCTTGTCGTCTTCCTGAACTTCGTCTTCATCCCTGCTGCCGCTTACGGTGCGCAGCTTGCGCTTGGTGCACTTGGGGTCACCTTGGTCTACGGCATCCTGCGCTTTTCCAACTTTGCTCATGGTGACACCATGGCCTTTGGGACTGCAATCACCATTCTGGCAACATGGGGGTTGCAATCGCTGGGCATCAGCCTGGGCCCGTTGCCGGTGGCACTGCTGGCACTGCCCATCGGTATTGCCGGTTGTGCCGCTACGGTATTGCTGACCGACCGCACCGTCTATCGTTTTTACAGACAAAAGAAATCAGACCCAATCATTCTGGTCATGGCATCAGTTGGAGTCATGTTCGTGATGAATGGCCTGACCCGTCTGCTGATCGGCGTAGATGAAATCCGTTTTGCAGACGGCGCACGCTTCATCATCAATGTCGCAAGCTTTCGTGAATGGAGTGGCCTAAGCGAAGGGCTCGCACTGCGGACAACCCAGCTGATTACCCTGATCATGGCCATCCTCGTAGTCTGGGCCTTGTTCTGGTTCCTGAACCGCACACGATCCGGCAAGGCAATGCGGGCCTATTCGGATAATGAAGACCTGGCCCTGCTTTCAGGTATCGACCCCGAGCGGGTCGTACGCCTGACCTGGATCATCGCGGCCGGGCTGGCAACGATTGCAGGCGTACTCTACGGGCTGGACAAGGCGTTCAAACCCTTCAACTACTTCCAGATCCTGCTACCGATTTTTGCAGCAGCCATCGTTGGCGGCCTCGGCAGCCCGATCGGAGCCATTGCCGGAGGATTCATCGTCGCCTTTTCCGAAGTGGCAATCACCTATCCCTGGAAAAAGGTAGCTGAATATCTGGGCTTCGATACCGGATCATCACTGCTTCAGCTGATGTCGACTGAATACAAGTTTGCTGTCAGCTTCGTCATTCTGATCATCGTGCTTCTGTTCCGGCCAACCGGCCTGTTCCGCGGCAAATCGGTATAAGGGGGACCGATCATGGCAACTTCTCGTCAAGCCGAAGCAACAAGCCCCTGGCGCGCACCAATCCTGTTTGCGGTTCTCGCCCTGCTGTTCGTGCTGGAAGGCACGACACGTAATGCGCTGTTTTCGGGATCATGGAATACATCACTGGCCATCCTGAACATGGGGCTGATTTCAGCCATCACTGCACTTGGTGTGAACATGCAATGGGGCTATGCCGGGCTGTTCAATTCTGGTGTGGTCGGCTTCATTGCCCTTGGTGGGCTTGCCCCGGTCCTGATCTCGGTGGCCCCGGTACAGGGTGCATGGAGTGCGGGTGGCCTGCGCATCCTTGCAGCACTGATCACAGGGCTCGGAACCCTTGCACTGACTGCCACGGTCTGGCAACACGCCGGACGCAAACTGCGTGTTCCGGCTATTCTGGCCATTCTGGTTCTGGGGTTCGTAACATATCGCTGGCTGTTCGATCCGGCAGTTAACGCAATTGAGGCCAATCAGGCAGCCCAGTTCGGCAATCTTGGCGGACTCGGCCTGCCGGTTCTGCTGTCTTGGCCGGTTGGCGGCCTGTTTGCCGCAGCCGCTGCCTGGGGCGTTGGCAAGGTTGCACTGGGGCTGCGTTCGGATTACCTGGCCATTGCCACGCTCGGAATCGGTGAGATCATCGTTGCGGTACTGAAAAACGAGGAATGGCTGGCTCGTGGCGTCAAGAACGTCACCGGAATTCCCCGGCCCGTGCCTTATGAAATCAACCTGCAACAAGATCCGGCCTTTATCGAACGCGCCCAGTCATGGGGTATTCCGGTGGCAGAACTGTCGGGGATCTGGGTCAAGCTCTGCTATGCGGGCCTGTTTATGGCTGTCCTTCTGGCACTGATCCTGCTGGCTGACATGTCGCTGAAATCCCCATGGGGCCGGATGATGCGGGCTATCCGCGATAATGAAACCGCTGCCGAGGCCATGGGCAAGAACGTCACTGGCCGGCATCTGCAGGTCTTCGTGATCGGATCAGCCGTCATCGGACTGGCCGGTGCAATGATGATCACTCATGACGGGCTGATGGCACCAACACAGTATAATCCGCTGCGTTATACCTTTCTTATCTGGGTCATGGTCATCGTCGGCGGCTCGGGCAATAACTGGGGCGCGGCACTTGGCGGAATCCTGATCTGGTTCCTGTGGATCAAGGCAGAAGCTTGGGGCCCGCAGCTGATCGGCCTGCTGACCACACCCTTGCCCGCAGGAGGCATCAAGGACCACCTACTAGAGAGTGCACCACATATGCGTTTCATCGCCATGGGCACTGTTCTTCTGCTGGTACTGCGCTTTGCACCACGCGGACTGGTGCCCGAAAAATGACTCGGCCAAATCCGACACCACAGAAAAAGGGGCCTCAGGGCCCCCTGACCTTTTACAGCTTCCTCGGCAGCCACTGGATCAAGCTGCGGACCACGAATGTGATTGACAAGACTTACTGGCCGACTACGGTTATTCTTCCGTCATGCGACGGACGGAACTCGTGGTAAAGTATGGTACTGCCCCCCTGTCGGTTTGAGGCGACCGCATAGTCGTTTCTGGCAGGGCGCGTTTTCTAAACGGCAACAAACTGTCCATGGCTTTTCTCTGCGTGCTCTGCGATCAGTGATCCTCCCCCCATGAAGTGGTCCCTCCGTTATGGTTAGGAAATGGAGGATCAGAAATGGCGAACAAGCGGCCGAAGCCGGAAGAGATTGTGTCGAAACTGCGGCAGGTTGATATCCTGATGGGTGGGGCTATTGTTGCCTCCAATCAATGTGTTAAGTTATCCAACTGGCTATTCTGCCCCCTTTAAATTGATTTGGAAAAACCGGCCTTTGTCCAACCATTTGGGGCTGGTCCGATGAGCGGCACTTATGTCAAAGAAGATGCCGCTTTTCACAGCTTTGACGCGGGGGGTCGTCATGCGGGTGGGGATCAACGCGGCGGTTGTCTATCGCAACCTTGTTTTCTGGGTCCGTCACAATCAAACGAACCAACGGAACTTTCACGAAGGCCGTTACTGGACCTACAACTCGCTTGCCGCCTTCGACGAACAGTTCCCTATTTGACGGCAAAGCAAATCAGGACGGCGCTCGACAAGTTGCTGGAGGCCGGGCTGATCCTGAAGGGAAATTTTGCCTAGGACAGGTTCAAGCGGGCGAACTGGTACGCCTTGGACGAACCGATTTGCCCGGAAGGGCAAATGGACCAGCCCGGAAAGGCAGATGATGGATTTGCCCCTGAGGGCAAATGTATAGAGAACAGATATAAACCAGATTCAAATCC
>JBKEAB010000210.1:0-2889 GCA_047971845.1 Paracoccus sp. (in: a-proteobacteria)
AGCACTCCACGGACGATATGCACGCCCATTGCATCGCAGGTCTGGCGGATGATCTCGAGGATACGCTCCCGCATCGGACCCCGCATAACCTTGTAGCGGTATTTAGTCGCCCAGACGACGTGGAACCTGGGGTAAAATCGCGTGTGCGCGGCTGACGAATAGCGCATGATCCTTCTCCCTGAAATCTGAAGCCATACCGCCCAAGGCGGGCTTCAGATTTCAGGGAGAAGGATCAACCGGGAAAGTGCTGAAGCGGACCGGCTGAAAGCCGGTGGTTTATCTCCAAATAGGTGGAAAATCAAAAGCATCCCCGGAGAATTTGTCGGAGGGCCAACACCCTCCGGCCTGTAAGCTCAGCTCTTTTGTTCTTGTCTGGGCCGGCGCGATGGGCGGCGTGCGGGGCGGCGTTTCGGTGACATGGCACCGCCGCCCGCACCGGCATAACCCTTGGATTGCCCCCGGCGACGGGGAGCCGGCTTGATTTCGGGTGGGGCTTCACCGCCGATAACCGGGATCCGGGCCTTCATGGTCTTCTCAATGGCACGCAGTTCACCGACTTCCCCAGGGGCACAGAATGCCACGGCACGGCCATCGCGACCGGCGCGGGCAGTACGGCCGATCCGGTGAACATAGTTTTCCGGCACATTCGGCAGATCATAGTTGTAAACATGCGCAACCTGCGGGATATCCAGCCCTCGTGCTGCAACATCGGTCGCGACCAGGACCTGCGCCTTGCCTCCACGGAAAGCGCTCAGCGCCCGTTCCCGCTGGCCTTGTGACTTGTTGCCATGAATTGCAACAACCGAGAAACCCCACTTGTCCAGCAACTTGGCCAGCTTTTCCGATCCATATTTAGTGCGACCGAAGACAATGGCCAGTTCACCGGGATGTTTCGACATATATTCGGCCAATAGCGTGGCCTTGTCGCCCTGATTGACAAAATGCACCCCCTGGTCGATCCTGTCTGCAGCCTGTCCGGGTGGGTTAACCTGAACACGGGCCGGGTTGCTCAGATAGGTCTGGGCAAGTTCTTCCATCAGCTTCGGCATGGTCGCCGAGAACAGCAATGTCTGCCGGCTTTCCGGAAGAGATCTCGCGATACGGCGTAAAGCATGGATAAAGCCGATATCAAGCATCTGATCCGCCTCATCCAGAACCAGATATTCGGTCTTTGACAGATCCAGAGCTTTACGGTCAAGCAGGTCTATCAGACGGCCGGGAGTGGCAATCAGGATATCAACACCACGTTCGATCCGCTGGATCTGCACATTGATCGAGGCCCCGCCAACGATGCGGAAGGTGCGGATCGGGGTGCCTTGCGCGAACCCTTCCACTGCATTCGATATCTGAGTGGCGAGCTCTCGCGTCGGGGCCAGGATCAGGGCACGGCAGGTCCGGGGATCAGGTTTGCGGCCATGCGCCAGCAACCGGGTCAGCCTGGGCAATGAAAAGGCGGCCGTTTTACCGGTCCCCGTCTGGGCAAGCCCCAGGATATCCCGGCCTTCCACAACATGGGGAATCGCCTGTGCCTGGATTGGCGTCGGCTCATTCAGCCCCATTGGACCGAGATTTGCGTTGATACGCGGGTCGATCCCCATTTCGGCAAAGGGACCGGTTGGCACCGGGGGCCGGGCAGGCGCACGACGGGCCTGTACATCCGCAGACCGGGGGCCACGCTGCTGCTGCGGACGGGGTTTCTGGCCGCGGCGAGGGCGGCGCTTGTCGGTGTTCATATCAGTTCACTTTATAATATGCCGCGCACCCGTATCGGGCGCAGCATGACGGCAGAAAGCCGCGTCAGGGGTGCGGGTCAGGATACGGCGACCCGACGGTGCCCCTGCGTGTATGTGGGAACCTGTGGAATCCCGGATCACGTCTGGCTGCACACGCGGCAGCACGCAGATCAGGATCAGGCTGATATGAGGCCTCTGATGATAAAAGTCAAGCTGCGGTTGGAGGATTATCAACAACTCCCCATCTCATCTCAGGCCCGGTCTGCCGTATCCAGCCAGATTGTCACTGGCCCGTCATTGATCAGCGAAACTTTCATGGCTGCTCCAAATTCACCAGTTTCGACACTGACACCCAGATTTTGTAGCGCTGAGGTGAAACCTTCATAAAGCACCCGTCCCAGATCCGGAGGTGCGGCAGAAGAAAACCCCGGACGGTTACCGGAATGCGTATCGGCGGCCAGCGTGAACTGGCTGACCACCAGAGCGGTCCCACCCGCATCCAGCAATGACCGGTTCATCTTGCCCATATTATCCTGAAAAATGCGCAGCCGGGCGACCCGGGCGGCAAGTTTCTCGGCGATAGTGGCCGTATCCCCTTCCATCGCGCAGACCAGTACCAGCAGGCCGGGACCGGTCTGGCCTGTAATCTGCTCATCGACAGCAACCGAGGCTTCGGAAACACGTTGGATCAAGGCACGCATGGGTTTTCCTTCAGACTGGATGAGCCACTGACTCTCCTGCCACGGTTCGGTAACAGGTGGCAATCGTCCCTACCCTATCCGGTTTTCATCCCCGCCATGATCCGGGGGTCACGTCATGACGCCTGATTTTTTCTAGGGGGCACCTGGATTTTTCACGGTTTTTGGTTTGTCAGGGCCGGTTCGGTGGTCTGAAACTCGCATGTAGGGCGCTGTGGATTGGTCTCCGGGGCCGTTCCGCCGGAGCTCTGCAGGCTTTGCCCCCTGCTACCTGGCTTCGGCGCGCACCGAGGACTTCGTCCGGTTGCTGGCCTTGCCCTGTTCGGTCAGCGGCTTGCCGCGCCGGCCCTTGCGGTGGATGTGGCTTTTCAGGCCGGGGGCGCGCAGCTTGGCCTCCATCTCCTCGGACCTGTATGCAGGATCGGCCCAGACACCGGCACCCGTATTGCCCTGCATCA
>JBKEAB010000211.1:0-7163 GCA_047971845.1 Paracoccus sp. (in: a-proteobacteria)
CCGGCGGCGGCCCTGCCATGCGACAACCCACCAGCCGACAGCAAGGAACATTCCAGCGATTACCGCTGATTGTGTCTGTGGTGCCAGTATCTGGTCCAGAGGGGGCGTCATGGTGTCAGAAGATGTTCTCTACTTGGCTTATGGTAATCCCGTCAGAAGCCGGGCTTTGGGTATCATCTGATATTGGCACATAAAGCACCAGCCCTTCTAGCATCGAAAGGACACAGGCAAAAGCGCCGCCCATGACCGTATGGGGCGGAGCATCAGATGATCATATGCGAAAAGAAGGGCGAAGCGCTATTGTTACTGACAGAAGCCGGCATCATTGCAAAGTGCGCCAGCGGCAGCGCCGACTGCGGCACCTTTGTAAACATCACTTTCGTCGTTTCCACCGACATGGGCTATCGTGGCTCCGGCCGCAGCCCCGATGGCCGCGCGGTCGATATCTGTCGGATTGATATTCTGGGTACATCCGGAAATGGACAGTGAGGCAATACCCACAATGACGGCAAAACCTAATTTATCCATAAGTAACCTCTTTCATTTCAATCGTTTGTCTGAATGATGAAGGAAGGATAGGTTATGGCGACCACCTTATATGGTGGCCGCGTGTATTTGCCTTTTATTGCGAAGGCTGGCAGACGCCTGCATCATCACAAAGGGCACCGGCTGCTGCGCCAAGAACGGCACCGGTTCCGATATCTTCGTCAAATGCTTTTGCGGTTACAGCACCTGCACCTGCACCGATAAGGGCACGTTGAGCATCAGCCGTCATGTAGGAACCGCCATAAGGGTTTGAGCAAGCCGACAGGGCGGCGATTACGATAGCTGCACCGGCGAAGCGGATTGAAGTTTTGGTCTGCATGTACACTGCCTTCATGGTTTGCCCGTATTCTTTGGCGGGCGTCGTTTGCTTACACGGCCATGTTGTCACAATTGTCGGAGATAGGAAACTGACAACCGTGTGAAAGTTGCAAAATGGCAGTCAATTGCCTATCCGGTTTCTTGGGTCTCAGTCCTCGTCGTCCCAATCGTCTTCAGGCCAAGCGTCACTTTCCCCAAGTCTTTGATTATTAATAAAAATATCTGGGAATCCGGTTTGAGCCCTTGTCATGTCGACCTGGAGCAGTTGTTCGTAAGAGGTCGGATCCAGCTTGCCGAGTGCAAGAACCTCACGCCCCAGAAGCCACGACAGCCGTCCTGCATCCAGATTGCCACGCTCAAATGGTTCTTCACCGAAATGTGTGATCAGTGCGGCCAGAAATCCCGCATCGGCACGCCGGTCAGCTGCTGAACGGTCCCGGAATCGTTCGCGGGCGATCAGCTTGGTTGCGCCCTTCGGATTGGCCCGCCGGATCGTGAACTGATAATCGCTTGAAGGCAGGCGGGATGGAAATCCACGGTGTTTCAGCATGATCTGTGGTTTGCCCTCATGTCGATGATCGCGCGGGCAGGGCAAGCCACCCGCGCGGCTGACGTTGTTGGATCAGTTGGCGCCGTACTTGCCCTGATAAACCGGCTCCGGAGTGACGGTGGTCACCGGTCCGGTGTTGATATCGGGTTGACGCGGCTGACATGCGGCCAGAACGCCCAGAGCGATAAGGGCAAGCGCGATTTTCTTCGACATTGTCTGCTCCTGTGTAGTTGGGACGTTTGCGCCCCTTCTTGTCGGTTTTGCCGCGCTGAATACGCGGACCGGGCTGATTCTACGAAGGAAACAGTCCGTGCGATAGCGGGCAAAGCCAGTGTCGGCACGTCTTCGCCAATCTGTGGCAGGCTTGCATCAGGTGTCAGAAAGGTTCCCAGATGCATTCGTCACGGTCAGCCGGTAAACGGAAAGCTTCGAACAATTGGACGGCACCGCTTTCGATATCACCGGCAGCCGTGGGCCGGTCCGACAGCGAGATGACGATTTCAGTGGGTCGTGGCGCGGGGCTGGCGATTCGAGGTAGGACAAAATTTTCACACAGCCAGACGATATCGTCATGCATCGGGTCCTGAACCAGGATGTCCGGTGCGGGGGGCAGGGTGCTGCCATCATCCCAGTCCCCGATCATCACATCTGCGGCCTCTTCGGTATCCTGATAGGAAATAACCGGTGTACGGCCCAGTTCCGTGGTGGAGATCAATCCGTTATCCACGGCTTCGATCAGGATGGAGGCACCTTCATCACCCTCATCCGTTGCGATTTCCTCCAGAGCGGCCATCTCTTCCTCGGTCAACGCTTCCATTGGGCCGGAAACGACGTCCGGAACCAGATCGGAAAGATCCGGCGCAACGAAACGAAAGCGATAGGTCAGCCCATATGCACCGGGAAGCCCGTGAATTGTTTCCTGCCAATAGACAGGCTGGCCTGAGGGTACAGGCAAGGGGGGCTGGGAAACTTCCTCAGCCAGAACCGGCAGGGTTGAGCAAAGGGCGAACAGTGGAAAAAAACGTTTCATGGGAAATATATTGTCGTGTCTGATCAGGGGGAAAGAGTGACTGTGGGCGCTCCCTCACAGGGTGATATATGAATCTGAATGCTGGAAAATCCTGCGACCTGCCGGAAGATTATCCGGTTTAACCATGATGCCCTTCATCACATACCTTGGTACCATTTCCTGCAAACCCTATCTGAATCATGCAGCTTTTCAAAGCCCAAACCGAACATATCAGTTATGTTCCGCTGATGAGGGACTTGACCTTGGGGCGGGCAGGGCGCATGCGCGGAACATGGGATTGCAGATTGAACTGGGGGCCGTGAGGGCCAATTACCGCGCGTTGTCGGCGCTTGCGCCACGGGCGCGGACAGCCGGGGTGGTGAAAGCAGATGGCTATGGGCTTGGTGCCGGGACCATAGCGCGTGCATTGGCCGCGGAAGGGGCCTCCGATTTCTTCGTGGCCCTAGCGTGCGAGGTTGCTCCGGTGCGTCAGGCCGTTGGTGAAGGGCCACGGATTTACGTGCTGTCAGGCCATATGGAAGGTGCCGACCTGGGTGATGCGATCCCGGTTCTGAACAGTCCCAAACAGTTTTTCCGGGACCGGGCCATTCGTCCGGGGAGGCCTTTCGCTATACAGCTGGATACCGGGATGAACCGGCTTGGGTTTGAGCCGGGGGAATGGTCTGATCTGAAGTCCGGGATTCTGGCGTCCGGCCCCGAACTTATCATGTCGCATCTGGCATGTGCGGATGAACCGGACCACCCGATGAACCGGCACCAGCTCATGGCCTTTCGGGACATGACGGATGGAAACGACGCGCCGCGCAGCCTGGCAGCGACAGGTGGGATATTGCTTGGGCAGGAATACCACTTTGATCTTGTCCGCCCCGGTATCGGTCTTTACGGTGGTATGCCCTATGCCGATGCTCGGCCCGTGGTCTGCTTGTCCCTGCCTGTTATCCAGACCCGTGAGGTCGCTATGGGCGAAACCGTTGGCTATTCCAATACCTGGATTGCAAATGCCGGGACACAGGTGGCGATTGTTGCGGCCGGTTATGCGGACGGTATTCACAGGGTGTTGTCATCGGATGGTGTGAGGTCAAGGATCGATCTGTTTGCTGGCGCAATACGTTGTCCGGTTATTGGCCGGGTATCAATGGATCTGATTACCGTCGATGTGTCGGCTCTGTCTGATATACCTGATACGCTTGATCTGATCTGTCCGGCACAACCTGTCGATGCGGTCGCGGAGGCAATGGGAACGATCGGATATGAGGTGCTGACCTCGCTTGGCCGGCGCCATGAACGCCAGGTGATATGAAGCTGGTTCTTGTTGTCCGGATAGCTGATGCTGGTTTCGCTGAGGAGCGATACCGGCATGACTTTACCTGCCGGAACTGGCGCAGGTGAAACTTTTGCAACAGTTGCAGGGTTTCCCCGGCAAGCACTTGTATAAGTCCATCCTGCACCCCACCATAAGCAGAGTATCAATCCGGAGACTTCATTGGGCCTGCCCCCGACTGTATCTGACACCACCGCTCAACCCGCTGTCACGCAGGGCGAGACGCTTCTTGAACTGCCCGATAACCGCCTGTTGATCGAACTTTGCGGACCAGCCGATGCGAATCTTATGCAGATTGAATCTGCTCTTGGGGTTCATATCCTGCGCCGTGGCAACCTTCTGGCGATTGTTGGTGAAGCACAGGCCCGTTCCGGTACCGATCAGCTTTTGCGGGGACTTTATGCCCGTTTGGAACAGGGGCGCCCGGTCGGACATGCGGAAATAGATGCAGCCCTTCGGATGGGGCCGGATGCAGAGATCGCGTCGCCGTCACCAGATGAGCAACTGGAGATGTTTGGTTCCGGGCCAGTTGAATTGCGGACCCGCAAGAAGACGGTTGAACCAAGGACTGAAGCCCAGAAGGATTATGTCCGGAAGCTGTTTGCCAATGAACTGGCCTTTGGCATCGGTCCGGCCGGAACCGGGAAGACCTATCTTGCTGTTGCGGCCGGGGTGAGCATGCTGATTGGTGGGCATGTTGATCGTATCATCCTGTCCCGGCCAGCAGTTGAAGCCGGTGAGCGTCTGGGTTTTCTGCCCGGTGACATGAAGGAAAAAGTCGATCCTTATATGCAGCCGCTTTATGATGCGCTGAATGATTTCCTGCCCGGCAAACAGCTTGCCCGTCTGATGGAGGAAAAGCGGATCGAGATTGCGCCACTGGCCTTTATGCGTGGCCGCACCCTGTCCAATGCCTTTGTCGTCCTGGATGAGGCGCAAAATGCCTCGACCATGCAGATGAAGATGTTCCTGACCCGGCTTGGCGAAGGTTCGCGCATGGTCATTACCGGTGACCGGTCTCAGATCGACCTGCCGCGTGGGACGCAATCCGGACTGGTCGATGCCGAAAAGATCCTTGTCGGTGTGAAGGGTATCAGTTTCAGCTATTTCACGGCCCGGGATGTGGTTCGCCATCCGCTGGTCGCGCGGATCATAGAAGCTTATGATGTGGCTGATACCGAAGCGCTTGCCCGTGGGGGCCGGGATGGTTCACGTGGTAGTTATGTTCCTCGGCGCGTCCCGGGATCTTCGGGTCGGCAGGACCATGATAATGGCTGAAATAGATACCGTTATCGAAGATGACCGATGGGAGATGGCAGGGCTCGAAGCCTTGGCGGAACGTGCCGGACGTGCTGTTCTTGGCTGGCTGGATATGGATGCCGATATCTGCGTTATGGGATGTGATGATAAGCGGATTGCGGTCCTGAATGCGGGTTTTCGGGACAAATCACGACCAACCAATGTCCTGTCATGGCCGATCATCGAACATGTTGATCATACTCCGGGGGCGCATCCTCCGCGTCCGGAAACCGATGAATTGGGTGATATCGCCATCGCTTATGAAACCTGCCACCGTGAGGCGCAGGAGCAGGGCAAGCGGTTTGATGCTCATGTTACACATCTTCTTGTTCATGCCATCCTGCACCTTGCCGGTTATGATCATCTGAATGATGAAGATGCTGAAACCATGGAAGCTGCTGAGCGTTCCATCCTGATGTCGCTCGGTATCGAAGACCCCTATCAGGAGAGGGCCCAATGAACAGTGATCCGTCCCGAAGTACGGATGTAGATGTCGGTGACACCCCCGCCGGTTGGACAGATGATGAGGGTGGTGAAGGACGTGACCTTCTGTCTTCACGCGGATTTCTGGGCCGGTTGTTCGGTGTTTTCGGCAATGGTGAAGATAATAACCCCATTCCTGATAAACATCGTGCACCCGAACCCATAGCGCCCGGGATGGTCAACCTGCGGCGGATGCGGGTTGATGATGTGGCCATTCCAAAGGTTGAAATTGCTGCGGCCCCGATCACGACCGGACTTGATGAGCTGGTTGAGATGTTCCGGGAACACGGGTTTTCGCGCATTCCTGTCTTCCGGGGCACGCTGGACAGCCCAATGGGGCTGATTCACCTGAAGGACCTTGCCCTGAAACACGGTTTTGGTGCCAGACCCGGCGGCAAATTCAGTCTGCGGCCCATGCTGCGTCCGCTGCTTTACGTGCCGCCATCCATGCCTATTGGTGTCCTTTTGCAGCAGATGCAGAAGGACCGGATTCACATGGCTCTTGTGATCGATGAATACGGAGGTGTTGACGGTCTGGTTACGATTGAGGACCTGATTGAACAGGTAATTGGCGAGATTGAAGATGAGCATGACGAAGCCGAGGGAGAACTCTGGCTTGCTGAAAAAACCGGGCAGTGGCTGGTTCAGGCCAAGGCACCACTGGATGAACTGGAACAGGAAACAGGTCTGCGCCTTGCACCGGGCGGAGAGGATGAAGATGTTGACACCCTTGGCGGCTTGATCTTTATGCTGACCGGCCGCGTACCTCTCCGCGGGGAAGTTATTCCACATAATTCTGGTGCCGAATTCGAAGTTGTCGATGCCGATCCCCGCCGGATCAAGCGTGTTCGCCTGCGGCTGCCTTTGACTGAGGTTGATTAGCAGCCTGACCATCTTGGTCTGATCCACTAGGCAGAGCTTACAGATGGATGCTGACAAACTCATTCTGGCCCTGAGGTCGCAAGTTTGGAACTGACTGATTTTATATCCAAGAGTGCATCTGTGACCATCTTGGAGTAGATCAGGCCGCAACTGCCAGGCAACCGGTATAAGCAGGCAATAGTCCTTTGGGGATTTGGCTGCAGCCTGTTTTGCATTGCACGCTTGGCCAGGACCAGTATGCTGTCAAGATACGTGCGACCTATCTGCACGGAGGATTGCATGGCTGTCTGATAAACAGGACGCTTCGATTCACCATCACCTGAATATCATGGACTGATATGGCGGAGCTATTTGATCTCCGGGCGAATGGTTCGTCCGATCCGGTAATGGATGAGGGACAAATTTGTCAGGAGACAGAATGTGCCGGAGCATTTCCCTCAATCTGTCGGCATGGTCAAAGAAGCTGCTGTTACTTCTGAATGGTATATCCAAGCGACAATTTTATGATACTGTATCTTTATGAGCCATCCGATTGCCTTTCGTCGTCATGTCCTGCGGGTCAGGGAGCGTGACGGATTGAGCTTTGCCGAGGTTGCCGACCGGTTCTCGGCAGGCATTGCTTCTGTGAAACGCTGGTCGAAGCGACCGGAGCCGAAGCCTTATGAGCGCCGCAAGGTCCGCCGGATCGACCCCTTGATGCTTGCGCAGGACGTGCGCGATCATCCCGATGCCTA
>JBKEAB010000212.1:0-53910 GCA_047971845.1 Paracoccus sp. (in: a-proteobacteria)
CGTGCGGCGGCGTCCGCCTTCGGATGCGCCAGGGATTTTTTTATATGTCACACCCAGTTTGCGCAGCGCCTGCCAGATCGCCTTGGGTGTGACGCCAAACCGCGCCGCGCGCTCGTGCTGATAGGCATCGGGATGATCGCGCACGTCCTGCGCAAGCATCAAGGGGTCGAACCGGCGGTCCTTGCGGCGCTCATAAGGCTTCGGCTCCGGTCGCTTCGACCAGCGTTTCACAGAAGCAATGCCTGCCGAGAACCGGTCGGCAACCTCGGCAAAGCTCAATCCGTCACGCTCCCTGACCCGCAGGACATGACGACGAAAGGCAATCGGATGGCTCATAAAGATACAGTATCATAAAATTGTCGCTTGGCTATAATGGCTCTGACTGATGCCCCACCCAGCCATCCTGGTCACGGCCACGGCACTTGCCGCCGGAACATCCGGCCTGATCATTGCCCGGCATCTGGCACGGGTCATTGAATTGCGTCCTCAATCCGCCAGAGGACATGCAGCATGGCAGGCCTCGGCTCTTCTGGCTGGTCTCGGCACCGGTGCCGGCACCGGTTCGCTGATCCTGCCACTGGGGCCAACGGCACCGTTCCTGCTGGAGGGCACTTTTGCCCTCATCGTCCTGTTCATTTCTCAGAGGTTATTATGACAACACTCGACCTGTTCGGAATCGGCACCGGCCCGTTCAACCTGTCCCTTGCAGCGCTTGCAGACAGCATACCGCAACTGCGTTGCCGCTTTGCTGAACGAAGACCCCAATTTGCATGGCATCCGGGGATCATGATTGCAGGCACAACCATGCAAACCTCGTTCCTGAAAGATCTCGTGACCCCGGTCCTGCCTACAAGTTGCTGGAGTTTCGTAAATTATCTTGTTGAACATGAAAGATTTTTTTTGATTTTATGGCTTCACGCCGAAGTAGCGCAAGCCGGGCAGATTTCGCCCAGTATATGGGTTGGGTCGCACATGGACTGGACAATACATCCTTCAGCGATCCCATCGAGACCATAGATCATGACGGGTCAGGGTTTCTCATCACCAATGCCGCAGGACAACGCTGGCACAGCCAGGCCGTTTCCATCGGAATCGGCTTGCAGCCAAACATTCCTGACTTTGTCCAACCAGCGGCAGATTGCCTGCACACAGCACATTGGCTGAATTATAACCGCCCCCTTGGCGGACGCAGGGCAGCCATCATCGGCGGTGGACAATCAGGGGCCGAAATCGTGCTGGACCTGCTGAAGCGGCCCGAGCCACCTGCACAGATCACATGAATCAGCCGCAGGTCCGGTTACTGGACATTACAGGATGGCGCCTTCATCGATCAGTTCTTTGCCCCTGAATATGTTGCCGCATGGCATCAGCTGCCCGACCATGCCCGCAGGACAATCCTTGCCGAACAGAAATATGCCAGTGACGGCATTACTCCGGAAACCGCCGATGCAATCTTTCAGGCCCTTTACGAGCGCCGCCGTGAAGGACGCCACGATGTCATATTACGGCCGGGCCGGGAGGTTTTCGCAATCAGCAAGGAAGCGGCAGGTTACAGGATAGAAGCACAAAGCGATGGCAATAACGGGCCAGAACACTGTGAGGCCGATCTGGTCGTATTGGCCACAGGCTACAGCCCGGCATCTCCGGATTGTCTTCAGCCTCTGGCGGACAGGTTGCAATGGCACCTGGATGGCGGGCTGCTGTTGGATGCCAATTACCGCGTCATCTGGGATGGCCCGGAACAAACACCTATCTATGCAATGAATCACGGGCGGCACAGCCATGGCATCGCGGATCCCCAGATCAGCCTTGCAGCATGGCGCAGCGCAATGATCCTGAACGACATGACCGAGCAGGAGCTGTTCCGCGTCCAGCCCGAAGGCAAAACCGAACCGATGATCGACTGGCCGGGCCGCATGCCCGCCCCCGCCCACATTCCGGGCAATATTGCAACAGCCATGGCCCATTCGCAGGTTTAATCGTTGCGGGTTTAAAAATTGTTGATAAAAAACATAATATAAAGGCCAGCCTGCCCGCCAGCCCTCTCTGAGAACTGAAGGGCATGGATGTGGCACGACCACCCCTATCCACGGCCACGGCCATGGCCGGCCTTTATCTGGCACAATCCGTGCCACTTTACCTTGTAGCCGCCGCGCTGCCCCCAATTCTGCGCATGCGCGGGGTTGATCTGGCCATCATCGGTGCACTCGGCATCCTGCTGGCCCCATGGGTTCTGAAAGCCGCATGGGCTCCGTTGATCGACAGGCTGGCCCGTCATCCCCGCATCGGTCGCAAGATGGTGGTCCTTGCATGCCAGACCGTCACACTGGGCAGCATCGCGATCCTGTCAAAGCTTGACCCGGTTACAGACGCCACACACTTCTTTCCGATCCTGATGACCATGTCTCTCAGTTCAGCCACACAGGATATCGCATCCGATGGCTGGGCTGTTGAGCACCTGCCCCCTGAACAGCAGGCCTTCGGGAATGCCATTCAGGCAGGAGCCGTAGCCTTCGGCGTCCTGATAGGCGGATCCGGCACCCTTCTTCTGATCGACATCCTGGGCTGGCAGGCAACCCTGCTGACAATCACGGCCCTGTCCGCCGGCTGTGTTCTACCCTTTCTTCTGATGCCCGAGGCCCACAATCGTCGCGAGCTGCCAGCAGATTACGGCCGGGCGTCATTCAGACACTTCCTGTCATTGCCTATGGCCGGTGCCATGCTAACCTTTGCCTTGTTCTTCCGTATGCCCGAAGGGCTGGTCAAGGCTCTGGAACAGCCCTTCCTGGTCGATCAGGGTTTTACATTATCGCAGGTCGGGCTGATCTCCGGCGGGTCTGCGGCACTGGTCGGGTTGTTTGGTGCAACCATGGCAGCCACAATCATAGGCCGGACCGGATTGCAGCCATTCTTCATATTGCTGATCATTGGCCGCACCCTGACATTTTCGGCTTTCTTCATTGCAGCAACCATGGGTATCGGAACATGGCCACTGGTGATCCTTTCCGGTGTGGAT
Source organism: Paracoccus sp. (in: a-proteobacteria) (assembly GCA_047971845.1). Taxonomy (GTDB): domain Bacteria; phylum Pseudomonadota; class Alphaproteobacteria; order Rhodobacterales; family Rhodobacteraceae; genus Paracoccus. Next base: position 3,017 of record JBKEAB010000212.1, read on the forward strand.
ACCTTCCTGCGCTATGTTGAGATGGTCGGCCTTTATACGGCCTTCATGCGGTTTTCATCGCTGACACAGGCCGGAACCGATTGCACGCTGCTCACCTGTGTAAACCTGCTGATGTACATGCTGGGCAGCATGATCGCGGGCATGATCGCGTCAGACCTTGGCTACGCCCCTGTCTTCGCACTCGCTGTTACCTTGTCGGCACTTACCGGCTGGATTGCCATTACCCGATTGCCTGATGCGGTCAAAAGCCCCCCGACCCCAAGCAATCCCGCAAAGGAGTATTCCGCATGAGCTTCCACACACCGATAGGCAGTCTGGCCATCACCGCACTGATGACAAGCACGGCAATTGCCCAGGAAATCACCGGAGAAGATCCTACAGTACTGGAGGAAATCACGTTATACACCAGCCGTACTGGAGCAACCGAAAGCTCAATCCCCGGAGCAGTCCAGGTCATTGAAAATGACGAACTGGCAGACCGGCTGCAGAGCGGTGAGCCACTGGAACGGGTCTTGAGTACAATGGTCCCCGGACTGGCCCCGTCAAACGGCACAATTGGCGGTGCCAGCCAGACGCTTCGGGGGCGCTCACCGCAGATCCTGATCAATGGCACTCCGCGCACATCCGAACTGCGCGGATTCTCACGCGAATTATCAATGATTGATCCGGCCAGCATCGAACGGATCGAGATCGTCAAGGGATCAACTGCCCGCTTTGGCAACGGAGCTACGGGCGGGATCATCAATGTCGTGACCAAAACCCCTGGCGACGGCGAAAGAACCGAATTGTCCTTCGGGGTTTCCTCAGGAATGGAAAGCGACAGTATCGGGACCGAGATATCCTTCAGCCATGAACGACGCTTTAACAATCTGGGACTGCGCCTGGAACTGTCACGCAGCTCCATGGGGGACATCTATGACGGAGAAGGCAACCAGATCCCATCCGACCCGCTGGTCGGTCAGGGCAGTGCCGATAACTATGACCGTATCAATGGTGCAATCGCCCTTGACTGGGCATCCGGCAGTCATGAGATTACCGCAAGGGTCGGTGCCTACTCTTTCACACAGGCCATCGCATATTTCACTGATTACGCAACCAATCCGGTCAGTGTCGGCGATACACCTTATACCGGCAAGGACGTAAAGGATATCAGCCGCTTCTTCGATTTCACCTGGCGCAACACCGACACGGCTCTGGGTGAAACCGAACTGACCCTGTTCGGCAGCGATACAGATCGCCGCGCTGCCTTTGTCGAAGCGGGTATCGCAAATCCACTGTATTACCCGGTCAGCCCGACCAGCCCGCTACAGGATCCCGATGCCCAAAGCGAACTGTCGACCAGAACGCTGGGGGCACGACTGACAATCCGCACACCGCTTGACGGATGGCGACAAGGTGCCCAACTTAGCTGGGGGGCAGATCTGGGCTATGACGATGTAACACAGCGCGACCTTTCCGGCCGCGATCTGATTGCCCCAATGACACAGACCAGCATCGCAGGCTTTGCCCAACTGGACGTACCGGTCGGCAATGTCGATATCAGCGCCGGCCTGCGTGCAGAAAGATTTTCTCTTTCGGTCGACGACTTCACCCGACCGGATGCCATACAGCTGACAGCCCGTGGTCCTGTCATGCTGCCCGCAGTCAATGTGACCGGTGGCGATTATGATTATGACGCAGTGGTCGGCAACCTTGGTGCCGTCTGGCATGTCTCACCCGAACTTGACCTGTTTGCCGGGATCAGTCAGGGATTTTCCGTCCCCGATGTTGGCAGTTTTACCCGCCGCGCAATGCCCGCGAACCCGTTCGCACCGGGACAGACCGTATCATTCGCGTCACTTCGCCCCGAAGCCCAGATTGTGGATACGGCAGAAATCGGGCTGCGTTATACTGGCCGGACAATCAGCACATCACTGTCAGCCTTCATGTCAACCTCGGATGAAGGCACCGTTTTCGACAGTGCCACCAATACCGTTACTCAGCAAAAGGAACGCGTCTGGGGCGGAGAGGTAACCGTGGAATATCTGACCACCGACGCCCTGACACTAGGTGCATCACTTGGCTGGCAGGAAGGGAATTACGATACCGACGGCAATGGTTCACGCGAAAGCTGGTTGCCAAACAACCGTATTCCTTCCCCTTTTACGACCACCCTGACAGCCGATTACCGGTTCCGGAACGACCTGCGCCTGAAGGGTGAACTGGTCTACGCAGCGGGTCGCGACAAGGCCGGCCATCCCGAGCTGGACGAAATGGTGACAGTCAACATGTATGGCACATATCCTGTCGGCCAGGGGGTCATGAATTTTGGTGTTGCCAACCTGTTTGACCGCCAGCAGGAAAACATCACAGCCAGTTCCGTCCGTGAGAACCCTCTGACCGGAGACGCCATCCGTGTCGCCGATCAGGGTCGCCGTATCTATCTGGGTTATGGGATATCGTTCTAATCCCCAATGCTCCGGCATCAGGAACCATGCAGAAACCCGCTGTCCGGTAACGGGCAGCAGGTATGACTGTTGTGATACAAATCGCCGTCCGGTTCCGGTCTCAGGCAGTCAGTTTACATACCCGTCGGACCGCGGCGGCATAACCATCCAGACCAAGCCCTGCAATGACACCATCAGCACGCTTGCTGACATAGGAGTGATGCCGGAATGGTTCGCGTTTGTGGACTTGACTGATATGAACCTCGATCACCGGTCCGTCAAAGGCATTCAGCGCATCCAGCAAGGCAACCGATGTATGGGTCAATGCACCGGGATTGATGACGATACCAACGGCGCTGCCACGCGCTTCATGAACCCAATCAATCAACTGTCCTTCCCAGTTTGACTGCCTTGGATCAACCATAAAGCCATCAGCACAGGCTGCCTGTGCCAGAACCCCGACATCATCCAGAGTTTCGTGACCGTAAATTTCAGGCTGACGTTGCCCCAGCAAGTTCAGATTTGGTCCGTTCAGCAAAAGAATGGTCTTCACATCAATCCCCATTAACCAAGATCACGCTGATATTTTATGAAAGATGTACGTGTGGCAACCTGATCATAAAGCATCCGCCCCGGATAATTATCCTCAGCCGTCAGCCAGTATACAGCCTGTACCCCCTTTTGCACGGCAGCATCGGTAACAGCCTCGATCAGCGCACGCCCCACACCTTTCCCACGAGCATCCGGCACGGTGAACAGATCCTGCAAATAACATACACCTTCAGGCCGCCACAGGCTTGGATGAAAGACATAATGCGTCAACCCCAGAAGCCGGCCGCTCTCTTCCGCAACGAAACCATAAAAATCGGCTTCATCGTCCGACATCAGCCGCATAAATGCCGTATCAAGAAAATTTTGTGGACGATCAGGATACCCATAAAATTCCTGATACTGCGTCCAGAGCAACTGCCATTCTGCCTGATCGGCTATCTCAAGAGGTCTGATACGCATGCCAAGTTCCATTCTCCACTCTGGTTGAATATCCTAGGATCAGCGTACGGGCGAAAGAAAGTTACCCTTTTCAGCGCCCCTGCCGTCGCGCCATGAAGGCCAGCTTCTCGAACAGGGCCACATCCTGTTCATTTTTCAGAAGTGCCCCATGCAACTTTGGCAGCATTTCACCCGGCGCCTTCTTCAAGTCTTCGGGCGCCATATCCTCGGCAAGGATCAGTTTCAGCCAATCCAGAAGCTCCGAGGTCGATGGCCTCTTCTTCAATCCCGGTGCTTCGCGGATTTCGAAAAACTGATTCAGGGCCTCATCCAGCAAACGTGGTTTCAGCCTTGGATAATGCACCTCAACGATCTTTCTCAACACATCAGAATCGGGAAAGCGGATATAATGGAAAAAACAGCGTCGAAGGAAAGCATCGGGCAGTTCCTTTTCATTATTCGACGTGATGATGACAACAGGCCGGTGGACAGCACGGACAACCTCTCCGGTCTCATAAACATGGAACTCCATCCGGTCGAGTTCCTGCAAGAGGTCATTGGGAAACTCGATATCAGCCTTGTCGATTTCATCAATCAGCAAGACAACCTTACCCGGAGCCTCAAAGGCCTGCCATAGCTTGCCCTTCCGGATGTAATTGGCGATATCGTGGACGCGCGCATCACCAAGCTGGCTGTCCCGCAGCCGACTGACCGCATCATATTCATATAATCCCTGCTGCGCCCTGGTCGTGGATTTCACATTCCATTCAATGATCGGCAGTTCCAGCGAGGCTGCAACCTGCCGTGCCAGTTCCGTTTTACCGGTTCCCGGCTCACCCTTGACCAGAAGCGGGCGTTCCAGCGTTACCGCAGCATTGACGGCCAGGGCCAGATCAGGTGAAGCGACATAATGATCGGTTGAGGCAAACAGCATCTTTGGTCCTTTCCCAGCGTGCCGAACCTATCGGCCGGAGGTTGCCGCAGCAAGGGTGCTTCCGGATATTGACCTAGTGACAACCCTTCATCCATCCTTTATGGGAAGCGCCGAGGACCGGGATAACAGGCACCCCGATCCATCGGAGGACGTATGAAACCGCAGATTTTCCTGCCCGATGATTACCGCCCGGCCGAAAGTGAGCCGTTTATGAACGATCGTCAGCTGGAGTATTTCCGGCGCAAGCTCGAAACTTGGAAAGCAGAGCTTCTGGAACAGTCGGCAGAGACCTTGGAAGGTCTTCAGGACAGCGCCCATAACGTACCCGATCTGGCTGACCGCGCATCTGAGGAAACTGATCGCGCACTGGAATTGCGTACCCGGGACCGGCAGCGCAAACTGGTCGGCAAGATTGATGCAGCACTTCGTCGCATTGCAAATGGTGAGTATGGGTATTGTGAAGTGACCGGGGAACCGATCAGCCTCAAACGGCTGGATGCGCGCCCGATTGCGACAATGACGGTCGCTGCGCAGGAAAAGCACGAACGCCGCGAACGCGTGCATCGCGACGACTGAGGAATGACTGCCAGTGGCCGTTCCTATGAGGAGAGGCCGTTATGGGCTATTTGAACAACAGACAGGTTACCGTGATCGGGGCTGGCGTCGCAGGGCTGACGGCAGCCCTTTCCCTTGCACAACGCGGCGCACAGGTCACGGTTCTGGAACGTGCCGGCGCCCTGCGTGAAGTCGGGGCCGGCCTGCAGATATCTCCGAATGCCGGCCGGGTTCTGAATGCGCTTGGCCTGACCGATGCACTGGACGCGGTATCCGCCCGATCACAAGGTGCATTGATGCATGATCACACCGGCCGCCAGGTAACATCCCTGCCACTGGCCACATACCGGCCGGAAGCCATCTTCCGCACCATTCACCGCGCCCGGCTGGTTGAGGTTCTGGAAACCGCGGCGCGGGATTCAGGGGTCAATGTCATTCTGAACCACAACGTAACGGGTGACCTGCCTGCTGCCCCCCTTCTGGTCGGGGCTGATGGTCTGCACAGCCGTGTTCGCACTGCTCTGAATGGCCGGGAAACGCCTTTCTTTACGGGTCAGATCGCTTGGCGGGCACTGATCCCAGACCAGACTGACGACCCTTTTACCCGGGTTTACATGGGGTCCGGACAGCATCTGGTCAGCTATCCGCTGGGCATGGGATTACGCAATATTGTCGCCGTACGGGAAAGCCCGAAATGGCAGGCCGAAGGCTGGTCATATGAAGACAACCCCGACAATCTGCGATCCGCCTTTGCAAGCTTTGGCGGTCCGGTCAGGGAATGGCTGTCAAAGGTTGAACATACGGGTATCTGGGGGCTGTTCCGGCACGAAGTCGCCCCCAGATGGCAGGACGGTCAGCGTGTCATCCTTGGCGATGCAGCACACCCGACCCTGCCTTTTATGGCCCAGGGGGCCGTGATGGCCATTGAGGATGCCTGGATCCTGACCGATTGCCTCGACCAGATCCCGGATCAGGCGGCGGCGCTGGCCAGATATCAGGAATTGCGGGTTCCCCGCGTTCACAGGATCGTTCAGGTGGCCAATAAAAATGCCCATAATTACCATCTGTCAGGCCCGACCCGGATCATCGCACATACCGGGCTGAAGATCATATCACACTGCGCCCCCAACACCCTGATGAGACATTTCAACTGGATCTATGACTATGATCCACTGTCAGTCGTTCGCAGCTGACGTCCAACCTGCACTTCTTCAAACTGCATTTTCGACTGCCGCAACAATACTGTCGACAACCTCGCGGAGGATGGTTTCATCCTCTGCCTCAGCCATGACACGAATCAGCGGCTCAGTTCCCGATTTACGGATCAGGACCCTGCCCGTTCCATTCAGGCGGCTTTCCCCATCTGCGATGACCTGCCGGACCGGATCTGCCGCCAGAGGATCTCCACCTGCGGCATAGCGGACATTCTTCAGCAATTGCGGCACCGGATCGAACTGGTGAACCAGCTCCGATGCACTGCGTCCGGTTTCGGCCATCGCAGCAAGAAATTGCAGACCAGCAATCAGCCCGTCCCCCGTCGTGGCATAATCTGTCATCACGATATGACCGGACTGTTCCCCACCAAGGTTAAAGCCACCTTCGCGCATCCGTTCGACTACATAGCGATCACCAACCTTCGTCCGCTCCAGACGCAGGTCACGCGCATCAAGAAAACGCTCCAGACCCAGATTGGACATCACCGTGGCAACAAGCGCCCCGCCGCGCAGCTTGCCCTGATCTGCCCAGCGACCTGCCATCAGTGCCATCAGCTGATCACCATCGGCCACACGGCCCTTTTCATCAATCAGCATCACACGGTCGGCATCACCATCCAGACAGATCCCCAGATCTGCACGATGGTCCAGGACAGCCTGCGCGGCAGTTTCAGGGTGGGTGGAGCCAACCCCGTCGTTGATATTCAACCCGTCAGGAGAAATCCCAATCGTCACGACATCGGCACCCAGTTCATACAGGACATCCGGGGCTGCCCGATAGGCCGCGCCATTCGCGCAATCAATAACAACCTTCAACCCGTCAAGCCGCTGCCCAACCGGGAATGTGGTCTTGGCGTATTCCACATAACGGCCACGCCCGTCATCAATCCGTTTTGCACGGCCGATATTCTGCGGCTCTGCCGGACGAATCTGTCCCGTGACAATTGACTCGATACCAGCTTCCGCCTCATCAGAAAGCTTGAACCCATCAGGACCAAAGAACTTGATCCCGTTATCATGAGCCGGGTTATGACTGGCCGAAATCATGATCCCCAGATCGGCCCGCATCGAGCGGGTCAGAAAACCGACAGCCGGCGTTGGCACCGGCCCCAGAAGCAGCACATTCATCCCGGTTGAGGTCAGCCCCGCAGTCAGCGCATTTTCCAGCATGTAGCCCGACAGTCGCGTGTCCTTGCCAATGACCACACGATGGCCATTTCGTCCATCCCGGCGGAAGAACCGTCCGGCGGCCGCACCCAGACGCAGTGCCATTTCAGCCGTCATCGGATCCGTATTCGCCCGCCCCCGGACCCCATCCGTTCCAAAAAGCTTGCGCGTCATTGTTCTGCCCTTTCACACACTGCCTGCCATAACGCCAGTCCCTGTACCATGGTTGCCACATCATGGACCCGATGCACCTGTATCCCTTGAGACACCGCCGCAAGCGTCAGGGCAAGCGTTCCCGGGGCCCGGTCGCGCGGAGCCTCCACGCCAGCCAGTTTACCGATGAACCGCTTGCGTGATACCCCAAGCAGCACCGGACAGCCAAGCCCATGGAACAGGCTGATCCGTTCAAGAATGGCTACATTATGTGTCACAGTCTTACCAAATCCGATCCCCGGATCGACAAGAATACGGGACCGCAGAATACCAGCAGATTCCGCCCGTTCAACCCGTGCAGAAAGCGCATCATAAACATCCAGCAAGACATCATCATAGTAAGGATCATCCTGCATAGTTGCAGGAACGCCCTGCGCATGCATCAGGCAGACCGGTAATCCCGCACCGGCCACCAAGCTGGCCAGATCAGGGTCATGGTCAAAACCTGAAACATCATTGATCAGCCCTGCACCGGCCTGAACCGCGGCTTGCGCAACCCCCGCCTTCCGCGTATCGACCGATATCGGCACACCACTGTCATACAATGCTTCAATCACCGGAACGACACGGCCCGCCTCATCATCCACAGCAACATCAGCTGCACCCGGTCGTGTCGATTCACCACCGATATCAAGCAGGTCCGCACCTTCGGCAATCATCGCACGACCTTGCCGGACACCATCATACAGCCCGCCATCAGAAAAACTGTCCGGCGTCGCATTGATGATTCCCATGATGGAAGGGCGATTCATCCTCAACCCACATATCGACCTGCGCGGAGCCGTCAAAACCTGCAGGACCTCAGGCGGGGCCCTGTCAGCGGGCAGGACCTGCGGTGCTACACCGCGTTCCAGCATCTCAATCCGTGAAAATCGGACCCACCCACCCGCAAGAGGCAGCTGCCCCCCCTCTTCCGGAATCGGACGCCAATAGGTTGTCATATACCAACCCGCCGTACCGGGATCTCTGTTGCAAGATCAGGCACCGGGCTATTTTCCGGCAAAGCCAGATCCAGACGACAGGCCCCCATCCGCTCCGCCAGCCAAAGCGCCAGAGCCACCGGATCAGCTTCAAGTCCGACAACATTTGCGGCCATCCGCGCCGGTGCCCAGACAATCGGGCGGGCTTCCTTGACAGCCCAGTCGAGCTCGGTCCTACTATCCACAACATCCAGCCTCAACCGTCCGCCAAGCGCCCATGCCGCCTGATCCAGGGCCAGCAGGGCAACGCGCCGTTCATGACCACCGGCCGGCAGCGGCAGATACGGCGCATCCGGAGTCAGGATCACCGCGGTATCTGTCGGACATGGAACATTAGCCCCATGAAACAGCACCACTGGTGCCAGAAGCGTCCCTTCGACACCCACCCGGCCACGCCGCCTGCTCAGTGTTACACCAAGTGCACCCGGCACCCGGTCAAGCTTCTCAACCGTCACGCGCACATGTCCGGCACGGGGATGGGCCAGAACCTCTGCCGCAATCTTTTCCGCCAGTGTCTCCAGCAAGTTAAAACGCTCATCCGACAACCCGGCCGTAACAGCATCGGTCAACACATCATAAGACAGGATCCGGTCCACATCATCCGCAACACCAATGACGGGCTCAGCCAGATCAACAGTCAGGTTAAAGCGCAGCCGCTGCCGGTGCCCCAGTTCTGACTGGAAGGCACCAATCTCCGCCTCGACAAGATAATCACGCAGGTGAATTTGATCTGGTTCGTCCATGCTCCCAGATTTCAAAGAAAAAGCCTCACCGCAAGGGGTGAGGCAAATTTCGGCAGGGAAGCCCGGAACATGGCCATACGGACACGCCGGTTGCGTTCAGTCAATTGGCAGCCACACGGCGGCCTTTGCGATAAAAGATATGGCTGCCGATCCTGGTCGTCCGGGTAAACCGCTTTGACCACGAAGGACGCACATTGGTCGTATGGAAATATGTTGCACCATCTGTCAGGGCACGCGGAGCACCAGCCAGTGCATCGGACGCAATCTGACGGACCCGCGCAGCAGCTGAAGCATTCGACATGCGCCGCCCCTTCTTGTAGGTAAACTGACCACGCTGGTTCACGACACCGCAAACCGAGCCGGGGAACGCATTACTGTCGACACGGTTCAGGATCACTTCCGCCACAGCACGCTGCCCCTTTGGGCTTTCTCCGCGAGCTTCGAAATAAAGTGCCTCAGTCAGACATGACAATGAGTTCGCACCTCCATAAGAGGTCTTTTCCACGGTTTCCGGACCTCGTCCCGGGTCAGCATAAGCCGCAGTCTGGGTAACCGGCAGCGAGAGCGAAACGCTCAGAGCGAGCGCGGCCGCTTTACGGGTCAGCGTAAGCATATGGCAGTTTCCTGTCTGTATGGGTTCGCCGTACCGAGCAGTGGCCGACGATTTGGCGATTACCTAGACCAAATCCGGCAAAGACGGCTACTCATGAGAGCATCATACTCCTGGCATAACTAAATTAACCATTTTTTCGGCAAAAATCCGCCTATTTTAGAGGGAGATCCAGCAGTTTTGCGCCTTCTTGCACTTGCAGCAAGATGCCCTCTATCGCAGCACCTTCCTAGAATCAGGCGTCTTTTTACGCTGATTCCGAATCGATTCCTGCGCCGCAGCAAGACGTGCCACTGGCACCCGGAACGGAGAGCAGGAAATATAATCTAGCCCGGCCCGGTGGCAGAAGGCAATGGATTGCGGATTACCACCATGCTCACCGCAGACGGCTATGGTAATCTTCGGATCAACCTCGCGGGCGCGGCTGGCACCGATCAGAAGCAGCTCACCCACCCCGTCATCGTCGAGAATATGAAACGGATCTTCATCATAGACCCGTTGCTGTACGTAGGTCCCCATGAAACGACCCGCATCATCACGCGACAGGCCATAGGTCATCTGGGTCAGGTCATTGGTGCCGAATGACAGAAAGCTTGCATGACGCGCAATATCTCCGGCACGCAATGCCGCGCGCGGAGTTTCCACCATCACCCCCAGCCGATATGCAAAATCCTGACCGGTTTCATTGCGTACGGCCGCCGCCACCGCATCAATGCGCGTCTTGACGATCTCGACCTCCCGTCGGGCACTGACCAAGGGAATCATGATTTCAGGAACCACGGCCTCTCCGGTTGAAGCCGTAGCAATCGCAGCCTCAAAAATCGCACGAGCCTGCATGTCATAGATTTCCGGAACGGTAATGCCCAGCCGCACCCCGCGCATACCAAGCATCGGGTTGAATTCCGACAATGCCTCAATCCGGCGGGTCACATCAGACAGGGGCAGATCAAGTGATTCCGCCAGTTCACGAATCCCTTCCCGGTTCTGTGGCAGGAACTCATGCAGCGGCGGATCAAACAGGCGAATAGTTACCGAATGCCCTGCCATGATCCGGAACAGTTCCGCAAAATCCTGACGCTGGATCGGCAAAAGCCGGGCAAGCGCAACACGACGATCTTCGGGACTGTCGGCAAAGATCATCTCGCGCATGATCGGCAGGCGCATTTCATCAAAGAACATGTGTTCAGTACGGCAAAGCCCGATCCCCTGCGCCTTGAACATACGGGCTGTACGGGCATCCTCTGGCGTGTCGGCATTGGCCCGCACACCCAGATCACGCACAGCATCCGCCCAGTCAAGCAGCAGGTTGAAGCTGTCATCAAGCGCCGGTTCCAGCATTTCAGTCGATCCGGCAAGTATCTCACCGGACGTGCCGTCTATCGTGATCTCATCCCCTTCATGAAAACTGCGCCCATCGGCCCGCAATATGCGGGCACGGGAATCGATGCTGATCCCATTGGCACCGACGATACAAGGCAGTCCCAGCCCACGCGCAATCACCGCCGCATGGCTGGTCATACCGCCGCGTTCAGTCAATACCGCCACGGCGGCATGCATCCCGCGTATATCTTCCGGGACCGTCTCCCGACGGACCAGAATGCAGGCCTCCCCCCGTGCCGCCTCTGTCTGGGCAGCCGCAGCAGAAAAAACGATTTTCCCGGTTGCCGCCCCGGGACTGGCATCCAGCCCGCATGCAATAATATCGCGCGGCACACGCGGATCGACCTGATAATGCATCAGCTCTGACAGCGCCCGAGGTTCAACACGCAGCACAGCCTCATCCCGCGGAATGATACCGTCTTCGGCCAAGGAAACGGCGATCCGAACGGCAGCACGTGATGAACGCTGCACACGCAACGCATCTATAATGGCCAGCTGTCCATCCGAAACCACAAACTCGATCTGCATTTCATCGCGCAGGCGCTTACGCGCAGCATGGCAATATCCGACAAGATCGGAGAATGCTTCAGGAGCAGCTTCTTCCAGCGATGGCCCGCGGGCATCACGGATCAGGTAAAGCGTCTCGCCCCCCTGCCCGCGCATCATCCCCTGCATCTGACCTCGGAACCGGCCGGAAATCATTGCTCCGCCAGTTACACTGTCAATCAGCTGTATACTTCCCGAACCGGTTACACCCGGCCCGACCGCAAGCGCCATCTGTTGCACCACCAACCCCAGCGGCGCATCCTCGGGCGCCCCCTTGGCCTGACGTAACAGGCGCGCAGTCGGAGCATCCCAGGCACGCGCCATAGATCGCAGAACTTCGGTCAGCTGACGCGTCGGGTCCTGCGGGAATTCTTCATCTGTTTCAGCATGATAGGCCGCAAGAGCACGGGTCAGCGCCCCCTCGCCACTTTCGGAAAACATGTCGGGATCCAGCCGGGCAACATTAATCGCATAAGACTGCACAAAGGCCAGATAGATCGCATCTGCCGCATGCCGTCCGCGTGTTTTGATCAGATGCTGATAACTGACCTCGTTGATCCCGACGTTCAGAACCGTTCCCGGTCCGCCCCATTCCGGCATGACGGCAGAGGGCCGTACACTGACCAATCCATCACCATCCGGAAATACCGGCTCAAGCACCCCGGCTGCCGGCATGAAGCCCTGCGCCATAGCCCGGACCGCTCTTGCCGAAAACGCAAAGGATTGCGGCACGGGCAGGTTCATACGTACCAGACGCTGAAGGCACTTGGCCCGCCAGCCATGCTGCGAGGTCTCAACCCCGGCAGACGCGGTAATCTCGACAAGATCAGATAGATCGAATGCATGTGTCATAGTGGTGACACATTACGCATGCCCTTACATTTGCTGCAAGTGCGAGATAACTACTGTTGCCCCCCATGAGCAGCGGTTATCATGGCACCGGTATCAGGAGATGATAATGAAACTGACTGAACTCGCCCATGGTGGCGGATGCGGATGCAAACTGGGACCAGCCATGCTACACGAATTGCTGGCAGATCAGCCCGTGACACAGGTCTTTCCACAATTGCTGGTCGGCAATGCGGAATCCGACGACGCGGCTGTCTGGCAAATAGATGACAGGACCTGCATCATTGCAACCACGGATTTCTTCATGCCGATGGTTGATGATGCACGCGATTTCGGTCGCATTGCCGCAACCAATGCCATTTCCGATATCTATGCGATGGGCGGGCAGCCGATCATGGCACTGGCTATCCTTGGTATGCCGATCAGCAAGATAGAGCCGGAAACGATCCGTGAAATCCTTGCAGGCGGTGCCGAAATCTGCGCTGAAGCCGGAATTCCCGTTGCCGGTGGCCATTCCATCGATTCTCCGGAACCGATCTATGGCCTTGCCGTTCTGGGACTTTGCACCCCCGAAGAACTGCGCCGCAATGGCGGAGCACAGGCAGGTGACAAGCTGATCCTGACCAAGCCGATTGGTGTCGGCATTTATTCCAACGCCATCAAGACGGGCACGGCCACGGATACCGATATTGCCGAAATGGTTACAAGCTGCACAACCCTGAACCGGATCGGACAAGGCCTTTCCACCCACCCCGACGTTCATGCCATCACCGATGTGACCGGATTCGGCATCCTTGGTCATGGGTTGGAAATGGCCCGTGGTGCAGGGCTTTGCCTGCAGATCAAAAAGGACTCGGTTCCGCTTCTGGAGCGGGCTGCGGAACTTGCGGATTCAGGTAACGTCACCGGGGCCAGCACACGCAACTGGGACGCCGTTCACAACAATATCCTGTTGCCCAAAGGCATTACGGATGCCGAACGCAATCTGCTAACCGATCCACAGACATCCGGCGGGTTACTGATTGCCGTTGCACCCGGATCCGCAGAACGCATCCTGACCGAAATCCGGCAGCACCACCCCAAGGCAGCCATTATCGGCACGGTAACGACAGGCAGCGGAATCAAAGTGATATGAACACATATCCAAGCACGCGACCTATATATAACAAAGGGCCGGTTATGACACCGCCCCTTTCAAATCCTGCATCTGAATATGTCAGCCCGTCTGATTGCAGCGGAAATAGTGCCTCATTAAGCCGCTTTCCTCAAGATGGATCGCCCCGACCACCTCGCTCAGCCGAACCTGTCTGGTAAAGCTCTCTCCCTCTCCACGACAGGACAGCGTCGCATCAACCACGCCATCCTTATTTTCAACCGAGACTGCACGGCACTGCGATTCATAAAAGCGAAAATCCCGCCCGTTGATGGTCAGCACCGTTTCGCTGCCGGATTTTCCGCAGCTTTCCTGTTGCAGATTATAACTGCCATCCAGATAACTGGCCATGGGCTGCACCGATAGGCCATCCTGATCAACACAACCGACAAGTACAAAAGCCAGAGCACTGCATATACCGCAGGTAAATGCACGTTTCATCAGGGTTCCTCCTTATTCACCATGCCAACAAAACATCAGATCAGGCCCCGTCCCTTCAAAAGAGGCTCTACTCCCGGCATCCGCCCGCAGAATTCGGTCCAGAGTTCATCCGCAGGACGGGCCCCGCCACGCGACAGGATAGCTTGTTCCAGCCGTCGTGCCGTTTCCGGATCAAAAATATCCCCTGCTTCACGGAAAGCGGCAAAGGCATCAGCATCCATGACTTCCGACCAGAGATAGGAATAATAGCCCGAAGAATAACCATCCCCGGAAAAGACATGGGAAAAATGCGGCGTTGCATGACGCATGGGAATGGCGGCAGGTGCATCCAGCCCGGCCAGGATCTCTGCCTGCCGTGCCATAGGATCAGCAGGAGGAGCGCCGCGGTGGAACGCCAGATCGACAAGTGCACTTTGCAGATATTCCAAAGTAGCAAACCCCTGATCTGCATTTCCGGCTGCAATAATCCGGTCACGCAGGCTGGCCGGCAGCGCTTGCCCCGTTTCAGTATGGCGGGCATGCCGGTCCAAAACCTCAGGCTGCTCCAGCCAGTGTTCATAAAGCTGGCTGGGCAGCTCCACAAAGTCACGCGCAACCGAAGTGCCGGAAATGGACGGCCAATGCACATTGGACAGGATATGGTGCAATGCATGGCCGAATTCATGAAACAGCGTATGCGCATCATCCCACGACAGGAATGCAGGCTTCCCCGGAGCCGCAGGCGGGGTGAAATTACAGACATTGGTCACGATGGCCCGCTGCCCTTCTCTGATCTCATGCTGATAACGCAACGCTCCGCACCAAGCCCCGGAACGCTTGGATGGCCGGGCATAATAATCACCCAGGAAAATCGCCATTTCACGACCATTACGCACGATCCGCCATGCCCGCACGTCCGGTGACCAGAACGGGGCTTCAAACTGTTCGAAACTCAGCCCGAAAAGGCGGCCTGCAACATCGAACACCGCCCCCAGCATCGCATCCAGGGTCAGATAGGGTTTAATCTCTGCTTCATCCAGATCATGTTCATGCCGGCGTTTACGTTCCGCATAATAACGCCAGTCCCATGGGGCCAGTTCTGCGTTGATGCCATCATTCTGCATCATCGCGGACAGAATCCGGCCATCTTCATTTGCATGTTTATATGCGGCATTCCAGACAGATGTCAGAAGTTCCTCGACACGCTCTGCGGTTCCTGCCATTTCCGGTTCAAGCTTGAATGCCGCAAAATCCGCATAACCAAGAAGCTGTGCACATTCATGGCGCAGCATCAGGATTTCAGCCACGATATCGTTGTTATCGGTCCCCGCACCGCCTGCACCCTGGCCCGAGCCACGCGCACCCCATGCCCGCCATGCGGCTTCCCGAAGATCACGGTTGCCGGCATAGTGCAGAAAGGGCACGATCAGCGAGCGATTCAGCGTGACGACCTGTCCCGCCATGCCACGTTCCTTTGCCGCCGCCCGCATCGCCGCAATCAGCCAGTCCGGCAGCCCTGCCAGTCCATCATCGGTCACCGGCATGACAAAAGCCCGTTCATCGGCCAGCACGTTCTGGCCAAATTGCGTATATAGCACCGCGAGGCGTTCACGAACCGCAGCCATCCGGTCACGTTCAGCACCGGTTAGCCCGGCACCGGAACGCCGGAAACCACGCAAGGCCAGTTCGGTAATGCGACGGTCTTCAGGTGCCAGATCGTCAGCCTTTTCCCAGATCCGGGCAACCCGGTCATAAAGCCGCGTATCCATACCGACCTTGCTGCCATGTGCTGCCAGCTTCGGGGCAAATTTCCGGCTGAGTTCCTCTCGCCGGTCATTCGATTCAACACCGGTCAGCGTATAGAAAACCGCACAAAGATTATTCAACGCCAGATCGGCCGTTTCCAGTGCAGCAACGGTATTTTCAAATGTCGCCGGCTCGGGGTTGGCAGCAATTGCCTCTATTGCCGCTTCGGCATCGGCCAGAGCAGCGTCCATTGCCGGAGCAAAGTCTTCATCGGATATCAGATCAAAACGCGGCAGGCCGTATTTGCCGCTCCATTCAGTCAGTTCACGATTCATGGGGATCTCCTTTGACAGGGAACCTATGCCTCGTGCAACCGCTCCGCCACCCCGGAACAGACCGGACAACCGTCGCGGCGATGAATACGGATAATGCGCGTTTCACCATACAGACCATCATAGATCAGCATCTGCCCGGAAAGCCCCTTTCCGGCACCGGTGATATGCTTGATTGCCTCCAATGCCATCATCGAGCCAATAACGCCCGGCAGCGGGCCAATCACCCCCGCCTCAGCACAGGGCAGCGCAAGCCCCGGAGCAGGACGCTCAGGGAAGACGCAGGAAAAGCAAGGGCTGCCACCAGCCGGATCATAGATGCTCAGCTGACCTTCCCATTGCGAAATCGCCCCCGCAATCAGCGGGACCCCGGCTGCCACGCAGACAGAATTGATCGCTTCGCGTGCGGAAAAACTGTCGGTGCCATCCAGAACCAGATCAAAACCAGCAATCATATCGGCATCGTCATTCGTAATCTGACGACGTATCGCGTGAATATCGATATAGGGGTTCAGCGCCCGTAACGCTTCGACGGCAGCCAGCCCCTTGGGACGGCCTGCATCTTCGGTACGATAGATGACCTGACGCTGAAGGTTGGAAATGCTGACCGTATCAGGATCGGCAATCGTGATACGCCCCACTCCTGCCGCAGCCAGATACAGAACCGCCGGCGCACCAAGCCCGCCCGCCCCAATAACCAGAACACTCGCATCACGCAGCTTTGCCTGACCGGGACCACCAATTTCACGCAGGACATAATGCCGGGCATAGCGATCCAACGCATCCGCGCTTTTCGCCCCCTCATAAGCATCAGATGGGATTAGTCCCTTCCCGTTTGCTGCTGCCGCAGTGGCAGCCTGTTGCGGGCCGCCCCAGCGGGCAGCGGCCTTCAGGCGCAGCTTCCGGATAAAACCGGCATATAGCAAACCTGCCCCGATCAGAATGCCTGTGGCGGCCCAAGTGGAAACGTCAATCATGCCAAACCGGCCAATCTCGGACGCGGGGGCGGCCAGCATTGCAATCAGCACGATTGCCCAGATCAGGGCACCAAGCAACAAGACCCGTAACAACCCCCAGCCCATCAGCCAGGCTGTCGCAACAATACTGATCAGTCCAAGAGGCAGAAGCAGTGCCAAGTTCAACCCCGTCCGGTCGAACCGAAACCACCCGTACCGCGTCTTGTCGCATCCAGCTGATCCGCCTGCACAAAGCGTGCCTGCACCACCGAAGCAATGACAATCTGCGCAATCCGGTCACCGTGTCGGATCACCAGCGGCTTGTCTGACAGATTGATCGCAATCACACCAACAGGTCCACGATAATCCGCATCAATCGTGCCAATACCATTAACCAGTGACAGCCCGTCACGCAGCGCAGCTCCGGACCGGGCACGGACCTGCACCTCGTATCCCGGAGGGATCTGCATTTTCAGCCCGGTCGGGATCAGAGACCGCTCCAGCGGGGCAAGTGTAATTTCTGCCTGACCTGAAAGATCTGCCCGCAGGTCTGCCCCGGCGGCACCGGCCGTTTCGTAAGACGGCAGTGGAAGCGCCAGATCAGCACCCTCATCTTTCTGAATTAGAATTTCTGGAATCATATGTCAGAAAGGCCGCCCAAGGGCGGCCCCTTTCCATCCGGACCGGCCTTATCTGGGCGCAATCATCATTACCATCTGCCGGCCTTCCAGCTTCGGCATATTCTCGATCTTGCCGGTTTCACCCACATCATCGCGAACCCGGTTCAGCAGATCCAGACCCAGATCCTGATGCGCCATTTCCCGACCTCGGAACCGCAGGGTGACCTTCACCTTGTCACCTGCCTCAAGGAATTTCATTACGTTGCGCATCTTGACATCATAGTCATGGGTATCCGTGCCAGGACGAAACTTCACTTCCTTGATATCGATGACTTTCTGTTTCTTGCGGGCTTCGGCTTCACGCTTTTGCTGTTCGTATTTGAACTTGCCCAGATCCATGATCTTGCAGACCGGTGGGGTCGCATTGGGCGAGATCTCGACCAGATCCAGACCGGCCTCACGGGCCATTTCCAGACCACGCGAAGGGGGTACGACGCCGACATTCTCACCATCTGCCCCGATCAGGCGAATTTCAGAGACACGAATACGTTCATTGACACGGGGGCCAGAGTCACGATTTGGGGGCGGCGCATTATGGGGACGACGAGCTATGGTCGGATTCCTTATATGGGTACATGTTGAATGGCCGGCAAAATAAGCAGTTGCGCCGGGTGATTCAACCGGATTTGCAGGAATTGGCACCATTCCGCGGGGTTTCCGTGCAGTCATTGTTGTGGCAAGAGACTATCAGTTGTTGGAAGGCCGGTAATGAACAGGGTAATCGCTTTAACTGTCGCTGCACTGATCTTGCTGAGCGCAGGCTGGTGGGGCTGGACGAATCCGGATATCTGGCCTGGCACCTGGCGCAGCACATCTCCATGGGATCAAACCGAATCGTTTCCTTCTGATGCAGACAACAAAACCAGCCCGGCTGGTGATACGACCTCATCACCGGCAGCATCCATTGCCGGTGAAAAGCTGCCACAGCCCGCAATATTGCCCCCGCCGGAAGAAACGGAACAAACAGATCTGGCCGGAACCCCGGCGCAACCTGCTCTCACCCCGCCCCCACAGGACACCCCCCTGCCCCCTGAAACCGGCAGTCCGCGCGCACAAGAAATCGAGCGGATTGCCGAGGCGGCAATCACGGCCGCAAACGCACGAGTCCGCGCCGAAAGGACAGCACGTGCCGAACGGGAAGCTCTGGAAGCAGCCCAGGCAGAAATCACGCAGGCACTAGCCCCCTTCCTGACCGAATCCGGCTTTTCCCTGGCGGCTGTCCGGGACCGGCTGGAAACCCTGCCCCAGCCGGATACGCTCAACCTGCTGACGATCCGCACCCGCGACGAGCTGAAAAAACAGATCCTGGCCATTCTGGATGATGCTGCAATGGAACAGCCTATGGCATCCGGCACAAACGGACAGGGCAACCATGCCGATACACAAACACAAACGGCCCTAACCGGATCCGACAATGGTACGGGTACAACGACACCCGTCACCCACCCCAACCTCAGACCCTACATCGCGCGCATCAAGGAGTTGCTTTGACCGTGCAGACCCTGCAAGCCTACCTCGCCTCCCGCCCGAAAGAACTTTCTGCCGGACCCATTGCAATCATCATTTGCGAAGATGATGTCGAAATCGAATCGACCATCGCCCATGCCCGAAAGGTCGGTTTCAGGCATATCCTGACCCTTTCGCCGGAACCCCTGACCAAAATCGTTCCGGCACCGGGTCTGACCACCCTGATCTTCGACACCCGCCGGCCCGATGCACATGTCACGGCAGTCAATGCCGTCAATGATACCGTCCCTACAGGAACTTGGATCTATTATGGCTATAATGCCGAATACCTGTTCTTCCCTTTCCTGGAATCGCGCCACATCGGCGAAATGCTGACCTTCCATACAGAAGAACGACGCAGCGCAATGCTCAGCTATGTGATTGATCTCTATGCGCCTGATCTTCAGAGGTTTTCAAATGCAGTCAGCGTGGAAGAAGCCATGTTCGACGGTACCGGTTATTACTCACTCGGTCGCAAGGACAGCGAAGGAGAATATCTTGACCGGCAGCTGGACTTCCATGGCGGTCTGCGCTGGCGTTTTGAGGAATTCATTCCCGAACATCGCCGCCGGATCGACCGGATCTCGCTATTCAGATCACAACCCGGCCTGCGACTGTTGACCGATTATCGTTTCAACGACGAGGAATATAATACCTATTCCTGCCCATGGCATCACAACCTGACAGCAGCGATCGCGTCTTTCCGGGTTGCCAAAGCACTGGTGCGCAATCCCGGATCACGCAAGGAAATCTCTGATTTCACCTGGCGCAACTCACGCCGCTTCGACTGGAGTGCACAGCAATTGATGGATGCCGGGCTGATGGAACCGGGACAGTGGTTCTAGACCCCGGCTTGCACGGGCACCATACCGGATGTTAGACATCGCCGGATAAATGCAACCGCGGATTTTACCCCAGACAAGAAGGCCAGACCACGTATGGCAGCAATGCAGAAAACCCAGTTCGACAAGGAAGATTTGCTTGCCTGTGCACGCGGTGATCTTTTTGGCCCCGGTAATGCACAGCTGCCCGAACCTCCGATGCTGATGATGGACCGCATCACCAATGTTTCAGAAGATCGCGGCTTGCATGACAAGGGACATATCGTTGCAGAATTCGATATCTCACCGGATTTGTGGTTCTTTACGTGCCATTTCCCCGGCAATCCAATCATGCCGGGCTGCCTTGGGCTTGACGGCCTGTGGCAACTGACCGGCTTCAATCTGGGCTGGCGTGGCTGGGAAGGTCGCGGCTATGCCCTTGGCGTGGGTGAGGTCAAGCTGACCGGAATGGTTCGTCCGGACCGCAAGATTTTGACCTACAAGGTCGACTTCACCAAAGCCGTACAGACACGCCGGCTGACCATGGGTGTTGCCGACGGCATCGTCGAGGCCGATGGCGAAGTCATCTATCAAGTCAAGGATATGAAGGTCGCCCTGTCGGCCAGCTGACCGCCGATGACGGCTATCTGGAAAGACAATCCCGGAACACTCCGCCATCTGTCTCATATCCCTGAAAATCAGTGAAGGATTATATTGTTGCGGCAAGGCGGGGTTGTACGGTCGTTGCCGCGTGATTATCGTCACGTCAACGGGGTCTGCCCCTGGAATGAATGGGAAGAGGAGCGTGTATGCGCCGTGTCGTCATCACCGGGCTGGGGATCATCTCGCCCATCGGCAATAATGCCGCCGAGGTCACCGAAAGCCTGAAAACCAGCCGTTCCGGTATTGTTTTCGCACCGGAATATGCCGAACATGGCTTCCGCAGCCAGGTTCATGGCAAACCGCAGATCGTGCTGGAAGATCATATCGACAAGCGCAACCTGCGCTTCATGGGCCCGGGCGCTGCCTATAACTTCCTGGCCATGGAACAGGCTATCGCCGATTCCGGGCTGGAAGAAAGCGATGTCTCAAACCCGCGCACCGGGCTGATCACAGGTTCAGGCGGACCATCCACCTCCAATTTTTTCGATGCACACCAGATCGTGATCAAAAAGGGCAGCCCAAAGCGGATGGGGCCCTTCATGGTGACGCGCTGCATGTCATCGACCAACTCGGCCTGCCTGGCCACACCCTTTAGGATCAAGGGCGTGAATTATTCGATTACCTCGGCCTGCTCGACCTCTGCCCATTGCATCGGCAATGGTGTCGAGCAGATTCAGATGGGAAAACAGGATATCGTCTTTGCAGGTGGCGGTGAAGAACTCGACTGGACGCTGTCCTGCCTGTTCGATGCCATGGGAGCCATGTCATCAAAATATAATGACACCCCTCAATCCGCATCCCGTCCCTATGACGCAACACGCGATGGCTTCGTCATCGCAGGCGGCGGTGGCGTCGTCGTACTGGAAGAACTGGAACATGCGCTAGCCCGCGGTGCAAGAATCTATGCCGAAGTAACCGGCTATGGTGCCACTTCGGACGGTCATGATATGGTTGCACCATCAGGTGAAGGCGGCGAGCGTTCCATGCGTGTGGCCCTGGCAACCCTGCCCGAAGACCGCAAGGTCAGCTATATCAATGCGCACGGGACCTCTACCCCGGTGGGTGATATCGGTGAACTTCAGGCAATTCGCCGTATTTTCGGTGAGGGAAACACACCTCCGGTCAGTTCGACCAAATCGCTGACCGGCCACAGCCTTGGTGCAACAGGTGTACATGAGGCAATCTATTCATTGCTGATGATGCAGGATGGCTTTATCGCCGCATCGGCCAATGTGGCTAAGCTTGACCCTTCACTGAAGCCCGAAGAAATTGCAACTCAGCGTGTTGACGGCGTTGATCTTGATACGGTCCTGTCCAACAGTTTTGGCTTTGGCGGCACCAACGCAACGCTGGTTATGTCGAAGTACCGGGAGTAATTTTAGATGGGCGATCTTCTCAAAGGCAAACGTGGTCTGGTCATGGGGGTCGCCAATGACCGTTCCATTGCTTGGGGAATTGCACGAGCTATGGCAGGGGAAGGAGCCGAACTGGCTTTTTCCTATCAGGGCGACATGTTCGCCGAACGCGTCAGACCGCTGGCCGCATCGACAGGTTCGGATTTTCTGATTGATGTCAATGTGACCAATGATAACAGTCTGGATGCTGCTTTTACGCAGATTTCCGAACGCTGGGGAAAGCTGGACTTCCTGGTCCATGCCATTGCCTTTTCAAACAAGGATGAACTGACCGGACGTTTCATGAATACGTCCCGGACAAACTTCAAGAACTCACTGGATATTTCCTGTTACTCCCTGATTGAGGTTGCCCGCCGCGCTCATCCGCTAATGAACGAGGGGGGATCGATTCTGACGTTGACCTATGGCGGCTCTAACCGGGTCACCCCCTTTTATAATGTCATGGGCGTTGCCAAGGCCGCTCTGGAAGCAAGCGTACGCTATCTGGCAAATGACCTGGGTCCGGATGGCATCCGCGTCAATGCCATCAGCCCCGGTCCGATGAAGACACTGGCCGGTGCAGCCATCGGCGGGGCCCGCAAGACATTTCGTCACACACAAGCCAATGCCCCTTTACGTGCCAATGCCACGCTGGAATCTATTGGCGGCACTGCCGTCTGGCTAACCAGTGACTGGGCAGCATCAACGACGGGTGAAATCATAACCGTCGACGGCGGTTACCATGTTTTGGGCATGCCCCAGAGCGAGAACCTGTAACGCCGGACCGGGCCCTGCCCCGAACCCCGGGATAGTGGGGACCAGAACGAATGGACACACAGTTTTTTACTGCCGACGATGGCGCAAGGCTGGCTTATTCCGACAAAGGCGAAGGGTTGTCAGTGCTGTGCCTCGCCGGGTTAAGCCGGAACATGGCTGATTTCGACTATGTCGCACCGCATCTTTCAGACGTGCGGCTGATCCGAATGGATTACCGAGGACGCGGCCAGTCGGATTATACAGGTCCGGACACCTATACCGTTCCACGCGAGGCAAAGGATGCATTGCTTCTGCTGGATCACCTCAATGTTGAAAAAGCCGCAATTCTGGGAACATCCCGTGGCGGGCTGATCGGATTGTTCATGTCAGCCACCGCACATGACCGACTGTCTGGCCTGTGCCTGAACGATGTCGGTCCGGTAATTGAGCGGACGGGACTGGAACGCATTTTCGATTATGTTGGCCGTAATCCCGTGGCAAAGACCTATGCTGAACTGGCAGAACGCATGCCAGATCTGAACCCCGGTTTCGCCAATGTTCCCGCCGGACGTTGGTTATCAGATGCCCCGAAGCACTATATCGAAACAGAAAGCGGCTTGCAGATCCGCTATGATCCGACCCTGCGGAACGCATTCATTTCTGCATTTCAGGGGAAGGTTCCAGACCTCTGGCCTCTCTGGGACGCCACCCGGGGGTTTCCGGTCGCTCTGATCCGGGCCGCAAATTCCGATCTTCTGTCAGAGGATGCTTGCCAGGAAATGCGTCGCAGGCGGCCTGACGGGATCTATACCGAAGTTCCTGACAGAGCGCATATTCCGTGGCTGGATGAGCCCGAAAGCATTGCAGCGATCAGGAAGTGGACCGAGGCTGTCCGGCAATCAACCGGACAGATGTAAATCCATTTCTCAGTCAGGGTGCTGATCCGCGCCCTGACTGTCATAGGTCCGGGATATCGCATCACAGATCAATCCCATTCCGCCAGCAATTCACCTTCGGTCACCTGGTTGCCAGCTTGCGCCATCAGACTGATCCGGCCAGCCCGTTCCGATGTGATGGTCATTTCCATCTTCATCGCTTCGATAACCGCAACGGGCTGATCTTTCCCGACCTTCTCACCTTCACTGATAAGCCAGCGGACCAGAATACCGGAAACCGGGGAACGCAGCCCTGCATCCACAGCAGCCCTCGGCACCTGCCCCGCACCCCCGGGTGTCATCGCCAGGGAAGCTGCGCCGGTACCCATGGCGGAACCCAGACGTGACAAGGCTGATAATGACAGGCCGATATTATGTCTCTCCCCATCAATTTCAACAGGCAGGCGCAGCACACTATCTTCTTGCGGGGTGACCCGCAGGGCAGCTTCCAGAGTATCGGCAAAGTCAGTTTCAATCCAACGTGTATGAACGGCGAAAGGAGCGCTGCCGTTAAAGTCTCCGGCTTCAAGTACAGCACGGTCAAAGGGCAGGACGGATGCCACACCTTCAAGACGGAATTCCGCCAGGGCACGGCGGGCACGGGCAATAGTCACCTCCCGGGTCGGACCAGACACAATCAGCTTCGCCATCAGGGAATCGAACGTCCCAACAACGGTCGATCCGGTTTCAACCCCGCTATCCAGCCGTATCCCCGGCCCGGCCGGGGGGACAAAACGGGTAATCCTGCCCGGCGTCGGCAAGAAACCCCGGCCCGGATCCTCAGCGTTGATCCGGAACTCCATGGCATGGCATCGGGGGGCAGGCATCGCATCCATGGATAAAGGCAGGCCTTCGGCAATGCGGAATTGTTCAATGACCAGATCAACTCCGGTTGCCTCTTCCGTGACAGAGTGCTCGACCTGCAGACGGGTGTTGACCTCAAGAAATGTCAGCATCTCATCAGCCCCAAGCAGGAATTCGACCGTGCCGGCACCGCGATAACCAGCCTCGCGGCAGATATCACGACTGGCGGACTCAATCCGGCTGGCCATGTCCCCTGACAGGAAAGGGGCTGGGGCCTCTTCGATCAACTTCTGGTTGCGACGCTGGAGCGAGCAATCCCGCAAACCAACGACTACGACATTGCCATGGGCATCGGCCAGCACCTGTGCCTCAACATGGCGAGGACGGTCGAGAAAGCGCTCAACATAGCAGGCACCATTGCCAAATGCCGTTCTGGCTTCACTGGATGCCGCAGCCAGCAGTTCGTCAATTTCGGCATTCTCACGTACGACACGCATTCCACGACCGCCGCCACCAGCAGAAGCTTTGATCGCAACCGGAAGACCATGGCTTATAACAAACGCCCGGACCTCATCTGCATCTGCAACCGGCCCATCGGTTCCCGGCACCAGCGGAGCACCAACCCTGCGGGCAATGGCACGTGCCGCGATCTTGTCACCCAGACATGAAATTGCCTGCGGATCCGGCCCGATCCAGATCAGTCCGGCATCCTGCACGGCCTGTGCGAAGGCCGCACTTTCTGACAGGAACCCGTAACCCGGATGAATGGCATCCACCCCTGCCCGATGTGCCACGTCCAGCAAGGCCGGAATATTGAGGTAGGTCTCGGCCGGAGTATGACCGGGCAAGGCCCAAGCTTCATCAGCATGCCGCAGATACAGTGCATCAGCATCAGGGTCCGCATAGACCGCAACCGATACCAGCCCATAATCACGGCAGGCGCGCAGTACCCGCAAAGCAATTTCTCCACGATTGGCAATCAGGATCTTTTTCATCAGAAGCCTCTGTCGATATCGGGATTATGTGGAGCAAACGGGGCGGACGCACAAAAACGAAGCCATCCCCCTGGCGGCACCTGTGCAACCAGATCAAGATGATGAGGCGCAACCACAGCAATCACCGGGTAACCACCTGTCAGCGGATGATCTGCCAGAAACAGCACCGGCTGGCCGGAATGAGGGATCTGGATCGCACCGAGCGGAGTTGCTTCGCTTGGCAATTCCCGCTGGTCCCTGCGCGCCAAGGACACCTCACCTTCCAGCCGCTTGCCAACCCGGCTGGATTGTGGACTGATTTTCCATTTTTGGGAAAGAAACAGGTCCGCGGCCTCATCGGTAAACCAATCACTACGTGGCCCCATGATAACATCAACCTTTACCAGATCACCGGGACGGGGCAAAACCGGCAGCGACAGTGACGAAGTAACTGCATCGGCACGGGATTGCCGAAGGCCGATCCGACTGCCAGTGACAATTGCGTCCGGCCCGATCCGGGCCAGCGTATCGGTTGATGCACTGCCAAGAACCGGCGTAACCTCCAACCCTCCCCTGACACCAAGATAGCCATAAACACCGCCATCCGGGGCTGTCAGCAGAACCTCATCACCAGCATCAACCGCAACGGGCTGATGAGAAGAAAACTCCGTCATACCCCCATTTAAAATCAGCTTTCGTGGCGCTCCGGTCAGTGCAATGACCGCTGCCTTGGAAGAACGAAACCGAAACCCTCCTCCGATCACCTCCAGTGCCGGAGTTCGGGGAGGATTACCCAAAAGCCGGTTCAGTGCCCGCAATGCCCCCTGATCGACAGCACCCGAACCCGCAACCCCCTGATCAGGAAGCCCCTTGCGTCCATCATCCTGAAATGTCGCCGGAAAAGGGGCCGCAAGAACCTCCAGACAAGCCGGTAACGGTGCTGCCTGTGTGCGTATCCGGTGGGGCAGTGGTGGCAACGACCAGCAGCGCTCTGATCGTGCTATATCGACAAAACGGACGGTATCGCCGGGGGTCAGCCACGCCGGAGGGGCACGGCCAAGATCCCACATTGGCACCGGGGTTGTACCGATAATCTGCCAACCTCCAGGGCTGGATTGCGGGTAAACGCCCGAAAACGCCCCGGCCAGTGCCACGGAGCCCGCTGGAATTTCCGTTCGTGGATTTGAGCGGCGGGGAACATTCAGGTCCGGATCACCACCCGTCAGATAGCAAAATCCGGGCGCAAAGCCGTTGAAGGCCGCAAGCCAGGGTATCGCGGTATGCCGGATGATAACCTCCGCCCGGTCCAGCCCGGTCAGATCGGCCACCTCATCCAGATCCTGCCCGTTATATTCAACCGGCACTTCCACGATGCAACCAGTACCCGCAACCAGTCCGGTCAGGTCACGAGGGGAAATTGCACGGGCAAGCCCGGCCGCACTGATACAATCCGGATCAAAACCAACCATCAGGGTCTGTGCGGCAGGAATAAGATCTGTCATTCCCGCTACCGGATCAGTGCGCAAACTGGAATGGAGGGCCAGCACCTGTTCCAGGCTGTCCAATTCAACCAGCAGGTTCGTCTTTCCGGCAGGAAGAAAGCGCACGGAAATCAGTCCTCCGTATTCATGAAAGGGGCCAGCGGGATCCCTGCTGCATCAAAAGCTGTCCGGATATGCCGGGCCATTCCAACGGCATCGGGACTGTCTCCATGAACACAGATTGATTGTGCCTCAACCCGGATCAGGCTGCCATCCTGAGCCTCGATCACGCCATCACGAGCCAGCCGTAACATCCTTTCCGCCACCAGACCGGAATCATGCAGAACCGCGCCTGGCATATTGCGTGCGACAAGCTGCCCATCAGGCATATAACCACGATCCGCAAAAGCTTCACATATGACAGGCAGCCCACAATCACGAGCATGCGCAACAATCGGAGAACCGGCAAGCACCAACAGGGGCATGTCCCTGTCATAAGCACAGATAGCGCCGATCACTGCATCGGCCTGACTGCCTCCCCGGGCAATGGTGTTGTAAAGAGCACCATGGGGTTTGACATATCGCACCCGTGTACCTGCCGCCCGTGCCAGGCCATCCACGGCCCCGATCTGATAAATTACATCGGCGGTCAGTTCACGCATGGGAACATCCATCAACCGCCGCCCGAATCCGGCCAGATCCCGATACCCGACATGCGCCCCGACCACGACACCATGCGACGCCGCGTTTCGTAGCGTGTCCAGAATGCCTGCCGGATCCCCGGCATGAAACCCACAGGCTATATTGGCCGAGCTGACAATTTCCAGCATTGCGGTATCGTCGCCCATGGCCCAAGCACCGAAGCTTTCCCCCATGTCACTGTTCAGATCCATCCTGCCCCCGTTTCAATCAACTGTGGCCTCTTGTCGCCGAGTATGCCAGAGAAGGAGCAGCCCGTTTCAGGAATACCAACCCAATGCCGCAGCAGCCCGTCACACTTTCCGAACGCGTCGCGTCGGATATCCGCGAGTTGATTGCGCGTGGAAAGCTCAGCCCCAGCCAACGCCTGTCGGAAACCGATATGGCAGAGCGGTTGAATGTATCCCGCAATACGCTGCGTGAGGCGTTCCGTTCTCTCACGAATGAAGGACTTGTCGTCTACGAAGTCAATCGCGGCGTCTCGGTGGCAGTCCCTTCGATCTCGGCGGTTATTGATATCTATCGGGTGCGCCGGATGGTCGAATTGCAGGCATTGCGTAGTGCCTATCCGCAGCACCCGGCCGTGACACAAATGGCCACGGCCATTGAAAAGGCGCAGGATCATGCGGACAGGAAAGACTGGGTTGGCGTCGGCAATGCGAATATTCAGTTCCATGCCAGTATCGTCGATCTGGCCGACAGCCCGCGCCTGAACAGCTTTTTTGCCAAGCTCGCAACCGAATTGCGGTTGGCATTCGGCCTGCTGGATGAACCCGAAATGATGCATGCGCCCTATGTCCCGCTTAACCGGGAATTGCTTGCACTGGTCCAGCGGGGCGACATGATTGACGCCACCAACCGGCTGGAACAGTACCTGCTGCAATCCGAACGGGCCGTCCTTGCCGCGCTGACCCGGCTTGAGGCCAAGAGTAACTGACATTTCATGCCATTAACGCTGGTTGATCCGGCCCGGTCCCGGCCAGCCGCTGCCATGCGGCATGCGCGGCCAGAACTGTCCGCATCTGTGCAGTATGTGCGGCAATGAACGTATCGCCATAGATGGTTTCATCCGGATATTCGGTAATCAGTGTCAACGGCACACGATGCCGGGAATCGGCGGCAATATAGCAGGGAAAGCCGTTGACTATCTCAAATCCCGCTTCTCCTGCATGAATACCATAAAGCGCAATCTGCCGGGCATTCATGTCCATCAGCCCAGGAATGGCAGACAGATCCGACGTCACGGCATCGACAAGCGCCCGGGCCGAGACCTCCCATCCTTCCCGATAGCGCAGGATAAGGAAGAACCCCTTCGGCAGGGTCCACATTGCAAAGCCACGCGGAACATATCCTGACAGTGGCCGCGTCCATTCATGAGCAGGATAACCATGCAGGTTGACATGAATCTGTGCCCGGCACAAGGTTTCGGCCTGTCGCCTGATCCCCTGTTCATAAAGCCGGTCAGGGTCCTGCCTGTATTCCAGATCATCGCCAAAGGCCGTATAACGCGCGGCATGGTGCATATGGCGTGGATTATCGGCAACCAATCGTCCCTGCAGCGCATATCCATCAGGGTTCTCCATGGGTGAAATGGTGAAATGCGCCCCTGTCTGCCGTAGTTGGTGTGCGGCACGCAAGGCACCGATGACCGCGCTGGTCTCATTCGGGTGTTGCCCCGCTGAAATCATGACTGGTGCCCCCTGACCACTGACATGCCGCGCCTCTGTCAGCCTTCCGGCACGGGTCGGGGCTGTGAAGAAGGTGCCGCCAATCGCGGCCAGTTCATCCCGGATCTGTGCCACCGAAGGTGCCGCGGTGGCAAGATCAAGTGGCTGGTAGGCACCCTGGCGGTCCTCCGGTTCAAACTCACGCAACGTGATGGAGATTTCCGGGTCGCCATGCCTGATCTCGGGGACAATCTGGCCGGGCTGAAGGTGACGGTCACCGGCAGGCCGTGCCGAAAGGTGTCCAAAATATTCCAGCAAAGAGAAATACAGATCCTCGTGCATCGCCTCTTTCAGGCTCAGCACCTCATCATCATGGCTCAGTGGCTCATCCACAGCCGGGATTGCAACTGACAGGTTCAACTCTTCAAAATACGGTTCTTCCTGCCCCCACTCATATGTGGCAATGGCTTGCAGGGCACCGTGGAAAAGGTTTTCATAATCGGTCCGGATCGCGGATGAATCCTTTCCGTATGTCAGCCAGCCACAAGGGGACAGAATCTGCCCGCCTTCCAGATCTGCATGCAGACGGTTCGGGGCAAAAACACGGCAAGTCTCAATACCTTCCGGGTAGGTCAGGGTGACCACATATTCACAATCACTGTCCCCAGCCACGAATTCAGGCATGACCGGAGCCAGCAGGGCTGCCAGCGGATAGCTTTCCAGCAGAAAACGGTTGGCAACTGCCGCCTGATGAACCGGATAGGCAATATGGGCGGCGGTAAAACCCGGCCGGACCTCTTCCAGAAAGAAGGTCACGATAGGCTTATAGGCTGACCGGAACCGCGCCGTCACACCCCGGATCGCCAATGCACCCTCGGCAGCATGACGAGCGACACGATCATCAAATGTCCAGGCCTCAATCCGGCTACCTGTCGGCGCATCGGAAAACCGTGCGACAAGCGCATCCAGCGTCCGGGCCGGGGTGGCCTGATGAATGATCATCATCACTCGGCCCTTCCGGTCGGATCAAGCTGATCGCGCAGCCAGTCCCCCAGCAGGTTCAGCCCCAGTACCGTGAACAGGATCGCCAGCCCCGGAAAGACACTGACCCACCACGCAGACTGCAGATAGGTCCGCCCTTCCGCCAGCATCCCGCCCCAGCTTGGAATAGTCGGATCGACACCAAGACCCAGAAAAGTCAGGCTGCTTTCCAGAAGGATGTTATTGGCCACGTTGAGGGTCATCAGCACGATCACGGGACCCATCAGATTCGGCAACAGATGTCCGAACAGGATGTTGCGGTTCCTGACACCGATGGCCTGTGCCGCAAGCACGAATTCACGCTCTCTCAGGGTCAGGACCTGCGCCCGGACCAATCGCGCATACTGCACCCATTGCGATATGATCAACAGGATGATCGTATTCATCAGGCTGCCCCCGATGACCGCAATCACAGTAATGGCCAGCAGGATAAAGGGCAGCGCCAGCTGGATATCCGCAAAACGCATCAGGATGACATCCCAGATACCGCGATAATAGCCGGCAACCAGCCCCATCACCACACCAAGGACAACTGAACACGCAACCGAGACAAAACCGACCGTCAGAGAGATCTTGCCCCCGACAATGACCCGTGCCATCACGTCGCGACCAAGCGGATCGGTCCCGAGCAGGTGATCTGCCTGCTGGAAAGGTGACAGCAGCCGTGCTGTCAGATCTATCCTGCCAACATCCGGAAACAACCATCCTGATACCAGTACAGTCATACAGATAACGGCCGTGATACCGGCACCAAGGATGAATTCCAGCGAACGGAAACGGGACAAACTGAATGCTGGCATGTCTTACTCCGTCCTGATACGCGGATCGACCAGCCCATAGGCAATATCGACCAGAAGGTTGACCAGCACGATCATGGTGGACAGGACCATGATCACCGATTGCAGAACCGGATAATCACGGGAAGCAACCGCATCGAAGGCCAGCGACCCCATGCCAGGCCAGTTGAAAACACGTTCAATGACCACGACACCGCCCAGCAGGCCACCGAATTGCAGCCCCATATAGGTGATCAGGGGAATAGCGCAGTTGCGCAGGGCATGCTTGTAAAGCACGGTCCGTTCACTCAGCCCCTTGGCACGGGCAACCATGATATATTGTGAATTCAGGACCTCCAGCATCGAGGTCCGCACCAGCCGTACATTCGTAGCGGTCAGAATGATGCCAAGAGTTGCGGCGGGCATGATAAAGGACGCAAATCCATGCATTCCACTGGGCGGCAGCCATTTCAGCGTAATCGAAAACAGCAGAACCATCATCGTGGCCAGCCAGAAGTTCGGAAAAGACAGCCCCACCAGTGACAGCACCCGGATCAGCTGATCAGTTCCCTTGCCCTTGTGAACGGCCGCCCAGATCCCAAGCGGAATGGACAGGATAATCGAAACGGCCATTGACGCAAAGGCAAGCGCCAGCGTTGCTGGCAGCGCCGATTCGATCAGCAGCGATACTGGCGTGCCCCCCATGAAACTGTTGCCGAAATTCCAGGTAAACAGGCCGGAAAGCGTGCCCAGATACTGCGTCAGGAATGGTTCATTTAGGCCAAGGCCCTCACGGATCCGGACCAGATCAGCTTCGGTGATTTCTGTTGCACCGGCAGCGACCATCAGCGCGGGGTCGCCGGTCAGACGCACCGCAAAAGATACGATCAACGTCACCACAACGACCACGAAGGCCGCCTGCAACAGGCGCTTTATCAAGAAACCGACCATGCCATGAGCCTCGCTTTCATCATATCTGTCCGGGAAAGACCCGCCCGCGAAAGCATGCGGGCCGGTCGGCTCAGGTGTGTTATTTCACCGTGACTTCATTCAGTTTCAGGCGATTATCCGGAGCAGGAACGAAGTTCTCCACCCGGTTACTGACCGCATAGATGGCGTTCATATTATAGAGTGGCATCTCAAGCGCCCGATCTGCAGCATAGGCGGCAATCTCCTGCAAAAGCTGTTCACGCTTGGTCCGGTCCACCATGGGACGCTGTTCTTCCAGTAGCCGGTCCAGTTCCGGATCGCTGTCATAAGGGTTCCATTTCTGGCCGGTGTGATACATCGCATAGGCGGTATTGTCATAATCAAAGGTCCAGCCTCCCCAACCCTGCTGGAACATCGCACCAGTCTTGCCCTGCGGAATAATATCATTGATGAAGACATTGGTTTCGTAGGGCTTGATGGTCGCTGTGATCCCGATAACCGACAGATAGGCGGCCACGGCCTGCGCAACCTCATTGAAGGTGGCGTCATTACCGCGGGTATTGATCTCAACCGTTGCACCGGGCTGGACGCCAGCTTCTTCCAGCAGCTTTTTCGCGCCGTCCGGGTCATAGGGCAGCAACTTCAGGTTTTCGTCATAGCCAAAGGAATCCCTGCCCTGGAACGAAGCAATGGTCTGCGCCTGACCGCCAAGGATAGAGTTCACGATGGTTTCGCGATCCACGGCCATGATCAGCGCCTTGCGAACGTTTACATCGGCGGTAATTCCGTCACGGGTGTTGAAACGCAGCGCATCAACGCGCGGTCCGGCGGTCGAGACAATGGACAGGTTATCGTCACCCTCAATAGTGGAAATCATGCCGACGGGAATGGTCGGTGGGATGACCAGATCAACGCCGCCCGACTGCAATTCGGCTACTGCGGTCGCAGGTTCGGGAATAAAGCGGTATTCAATTTCCGAAAGCTGCGGTGCCCCGTCCCAGTAATCGGTAAAGGCCTCAAGCTGAACACCAACCTTTGGTTCATAGGATGTCATTCTGAACGGGCCTGTCCCGACTGGCTTCATGTTGAATCCGGCATCGCCTACCTCGGCATAGTATTTCGGCGGTACAATCATCGCACCATAGCCAGCCAGTTTAGTCAGCAGAACCGGATCGGGCTGTTTCAGGATCAGATCCACGGTCTTGTCGTCAATGATCTTGGCACTTTCAATGGCGGTATAGTTGGCCTGTTGCGGCCCCTTGGCACCATCTTCACCCAGCAGGCGGTCAAAGCTGAACTTCACGGCCTCGGCATTGAAGGGCTCGCCATTCTGGAAGGTTACGCCTTCACGCAGGGTAAAGCGGATGCGCTTACCATCATCCAACTCTTCCCAAGCCGTCGCGAGACCGGGGACAAGCTCCATATCAGGACCACGATAGGTCAGGCCCTCAAAAACATTCGTCGCAACCGAGGCCCATGTCACCAGAAAGGTATCGACCGGATCCCAGCTTCCCGGATCCTGCATCACGGATATGGTCAGCTTGCCTTCTGCCATGGCCGGCATGGTGAAAGCACCGGCAGACAGGATCAACGCAAGCGCTGTCGTGGTAAATGTTCTTTTCATTATCTTTTACTCCTCCATGTCAGTTCTTGGCAACAAAATGGCCGGGGGCCACCTCATCATACAGCAGCCGGGCCGGTTCATCGCCCACCTTCCGGATTGCAGACCGTACTTCCCCTTCCAGGGCAGGCCGGTCGGAACGGTGGGTCGGATCAGGTATTGGCACAGCCGAAAGTAACCGGCTTGTATAAGGATGCGAGGGATTTTCGAAAACCTGTGCCCGACTGCCCAGTTCCATGATCTGACCAAGATACAGGACCGCGACACGATGGCTCATCTTTTCGACCACGGCCATGTCATGACTGACAAACAAATAGGCCAATCCCTCATCCTTTTGCAGATCCATGAACAGGTTGATGATCTGAGCCTGAATCGAAACATCAAGCGCCGACAGCGCTTCGTCAGCAATGATCAGCCGCGGCTTGCTGGCAAGAGCACGGGCAATGCAGATCCGCTGACGCTGGCCACCGGAAAACTGATGCGGGTAGCGACCGGCAACATTGGCCGATAAACCCACACGTTCCAGCAGTTCACCCACTCGCAGGGCAATATCGCGATCATTATCAATCAGCCCATGTGTTCGGATCGGTTCGCCGATGGACCAGCCAACCGTCTTGCGCGGGTCCAGCGAAGCAAAGGGATCCTGAAAGATATACTGCACATCCCGGCGCAGGCGCTGCCGCCCGGCAAGGCTCATTTCCGACATCGGATGACCATCAAACAGGACATCACCCGCAAACGGGCTGTTCAGCTGCATGATGGTCCGCGCAATCGTCGATTTTCCCGATCCGCTCTCCCCGACAAGGGCCAGGGTCTCACCGGGATAAATATCAAAACTGACATCCGTAACGGCAGACACAAAATGTGTGACCTTTCCCAACCATGTCTTTTTCAGATTGAACCGGACCGACAGGTCCTGAATCTGGACCAGCGGCCTTTCGGAGCGGCGTGCGGTATCCTGTACACGGCGTTCACCGACCTGTTGCGGCCGGCCATCTTCGAGCACAGTCAGCGGCATCCGGACCGGGAAAGGTTCTCCGGTCATCTGGCCAAGCTTCGGGACCGCCGACAGAAGCGTTTTTGTATAAGGGTGCCGGGGACTGGCGAAGACCTGCACCACCGGCCCTTCTTCAACCTTGCGCCCTTTCCACATCACAACGACATCATCAGCAATTTCCGCGACAACACCCATATCATGGGTGATAAAGATCACCGTCATGCCAAGTTCGGACTGAAGGTCCCGCAGGATCGACAGGATCTGTGCCTGAATGGTCACATCAAGGGCGGTTGTCGGCTCATCCGCGATCAGGAGCTTTGGCCGGCATGCCAGCGCCATTGCAATCATTACCCGCTGCCGCATGCCTCCGGAAAGCTGGTGCGGATAACGGCCAAGCATCCCTTTCGCATCGGGAAGCCGGACAAGCCTCAGCAGACGCTCTGCCTCTGCCAGCGCATCGGCCCTGCTGCGACCCTCATGCAGGATCAGCACTTCGGCAATCTGATCACCAATGGTAAAGACCGGATTGAGGGATGTCATCGGCTCCTGAAAGATCATGCCAATCTGGTTTCCGCGGATCTGCCGGACCTGGTCCTGACTGATCTGCAACAGATCTATACTGCCATCATTACCCTGAAACATGATCCGCCCACCGGTAAACCTGGCACCTGCCAGATCGGCCAGCCGCATTATGGACAATGAGGTAACACTTTTCCCTGACCCGCTTTCCCCGACAATCGCAATCGTACGCCCATGCGGTGCCGAAAAACTAAGATCATGAATGACGTTATCCGACCCAAAGGCTACACTGAGGTTTTCCACAGAAAGAAGCGGAAGGCTGGCTGTGTCCGTCATTACGTTCCTTGCAGGCCGAAACAGGTCCGGCATCGGTGTTGGCTCATATTACGCGACAATCGCGATCAGCACATCATGGAACTGATCTGATCAGTTCAAAGAAACTGAAGCTGGGTAATATTGTCAATCAAAATTAATATTTTTATCATATGATATATGAAAATTATAGAACAATCTGTTATATATTGTCTGGATAAATAGTGCCGGACCATCTGCGCCTATTATCGTTAGTGGTTTAAATTCAGTACATTGGAAGCTAAAGGCACCTGACAGTATGCATGCCGGTACGGCAAGCAACGGAAGCTTCTGCTAATTGTAAAATATGTGGCTCAGCGCCCTGTTGCCGTCCAATAGGCAGCAAGGTGTGCACGATCTTTGGGCAGGTGGCACAACACTGCCTGTTTCAGGCGCTGAAGGCGAGTTCTTTCCGTCGCAAACCAGACCTTGTCGGCAACAATACCTGTCCTGTCCAGATTATCTGCCAGACAATTTTCTGCACCCGGAGTATGGCTCAGGTACAAACCGGGATGGCTGGCAAAGGGATAATCGCTCACATCTCCGAACAGATGGCAATCAATCCGGACTTCCCGGGCCTGTGCGGCAATGATACGCGATAGGGCCGGATATGCTGTCTCATCCCCGCCGATCAGCAACCTGTCCGTCGCCCGGGGCACACCGCCGCCGCCCGGTCCGGTCAGGCCGATTTCGGTGCCCACCCCTGATTGTGCCACGAAATTGCAAACCCGTCCGCCCTCATGGATGAACACATCCGTTTCCAGCCAACCGGCTTCAGCGTCGATGGTTGAAACCGTATAGGCAGGACGGTGCAGATCCTGCGGCCAGCAGGTCTGTCCGACATCCGACAATTCTGGCCAGACAGTCGGCTGGTCAGGGTGCGGCAATACGATGCGGAAATGTATCATGTCACGAGCAAAACGGCCAAGGTTCTGGCCCTCAATCCGCAGTCGCAGGAAATACGCCCCCAATGGCCGGACCGACACGACTCTTGCCAGACTGAAGTTGGGGGGAAACTGTCCAACCCGTTCGGCCCCTGCCCAACGCAGACTTATGCCAAAACGGTCCTGAACATGGTAGGTAACCGCTTCCTGCAGGGTAAACAGCCAGTCACAGCTTTCCGCACGGGCACAAACCATGCAACCAGTGTCATTTGACATTACCCCGAACTCACCCTGTCCTATTCGCAGCCATATCGAGCCCGCTGCATCCGAACGCAATTCCAACCCATGTTCAGATGCCTGCTGACGGATCAGTTCATCCATGTGTTCAAATGGAACCGACAGCAAAGCTTCGGCCTGAAACGGTAGCTGGGCATCATGTCGCATAATCAAGGTCATCTTTTCCGGTCAGATGTACAGGGCCCCGGCATCATCGCAGCTGGATCACGACAGGCTGCACAAATGAGGCCGGCTTCCCGTTCGGTGGCGCGGGCATACGTGGCAGACGTCCGGCCTGACGGGCCAGAGCCTGATCGACCTGAGGACTTCCCGTGGAACTGGCCAGCCTTCCCGACGCCGCCCCATTCGGCGAGATCGTTACGGCAACCTGAACCGAAACCCGCCCGCCCCTGCCACCACTGACACGGGTACGGGACATATGCCGGGTAATCCGGGAACCAACCTTCGACGTCCAGCTTGCCATCTGTTGCTTGCTGGCTGCGGGAGTAGCTGTCGGCTTCGCCTTTTGTCCTCCGCCACCCGACGACTGTGTTTGTTGTCGGGTTGCCTGCTTTGGCTGCGCATCCTTTGCCGGAGATCTGGCCTGCTCACGTTTTGGCTGTTCTCTGGGCTGGGTCTTCGGTTGTTCTTTCGGAGGATCCCGGCGCACCTGTCGTGGTTCGGGATCTTGCCGGACTGGTCGTGACAGCGGCCGTTCCGAAGCACTCAGCAATAGGGCCGATTCCGGCAGCAATTCAGAAAAATCAGTTACCGGAGGCAATTCCGTCAACGGTGGTGGCTCAAATTCCGCAACCTCTAGTTCCGGCTCAGGCTCCGGTTCAATCTCGGGTTCTGATACCGGCTGTGGGGCTTCTTCCGCCTCTGCCTGCTGTGGAGGCTGGTAAACCGGACCGGCTGCCGGTTCCGGTGGAGGCAACAGATCAATCATGATCGGTTCAGGGACACTGGCCGCCTCACTGCGCTGCATCATCCCGATAAGCCAGATCCCGGTTGCCATATGCGCGGCCAGAACAACGGCACCAGTCATGCCCCATCGTACAAGGCCGGCAAGCCCGCTCATTGGGAGCCCCCGGTTGCCGGGACGGCAACAGGCGGAATTGCCGGTACCGTAGCAGCAGAGGCATCCATCCCGACCAAGGCAATCTTGGTATAGGCCGCATCGCGCAGACTGTTCATGACCTCCATGACCTCACCATAGCTGACAGATCTATCGGCCCGCAGAAATATCCGCGTTTCACGGTCTCCGCCGGTTACGGCCTCAAGCGCAGCATTCAACCCGCCCGGAGGCACCGGGTTCTGCCCGATAGACAGTGACAGGTCCGGCGCAACGGTCAGCCAGACCGGCTGATCCGGCCGCTGTGAGGTCACTCCGCGCGAGGCAGGCAGGTCAACATTGATATCCACTGTCGCCAGAGGCGCCGCCACCATGAAGACGATCAGCAAAACCAACATCACATCAATAAATGGCGTCACGTTGATTTCGTGATTTTCTTCCAGAGCATCGCCTTCGTGGAACTTGCCGGCCATGTCAGCCCTCCTGATTTACACGGAAATCAAGGTCACGGCTGACAAGCCGTTCTATACCGGCTGCGGCCTCAGACAGGCGAAGGCGATATCCCGTGATCTGGCGGGCAAAGAAGTTATAGATCACCACCGCAGGAATGGCGGCAACAAGGCCCATGGCCGTCGCCAGCAGTGCCTCGGCAATGCCCGGAGCGACAACGGCCAGATTGGTTGTCTGTGACTCCGAAATACCGATAAAGCTGTTCATGATCCCCCAGACGGTCCCAAACAACCCGACAAACGGTGCGGTTGAACCAATGGTTGCCAGAAGCCCGGTTCCTGTCCCGGCCTGCCGGCCTGCAGCAGATACGATGCTGGCAAGATAGGAAGAGACACGTTCCTTCAGACCGTCCATACCGGCCCGGCCAAGAGCAGGTTCAGAACGTTTCATTTCAGTAGCAGCAGCACGCAGCATCCGGCTCGCCGGATCCTTGCGGGCAGCACTGGCCGCAACGGCATCCGACAAATCCGCAGCCCGCGCAATCAGTTCCGCACTGCGCAGGGCATTATGGTTCGCCCCCCAGATTTCACACAGCTTCAGGACAAGGACTGTCCAGGTCACAACCGACGCAAAGGCAAGCCCGACCATGACCGATTTCACAATGATATCGGCATTCATGAACATGCCCCATGGCGACAGGTCATGTGGTAATGTCGAAGACGGCACCCCGAAACCCGAAAGAAAACCGCCATCCTCCTTTTCCGCACTGATTCCATCAGCTTCAGGCATGGTAGCCGCCGCCGGGCCGGTCTGCGGTGTATCCTCCACCGGAGCGTCTGTAACCGCCCCTGCCGTCGCGGGTACAACACCTGTTTCAGATACGGCAGACTCCGCCCCATCCGCTGCATCTGTTGTGACGGGAGTCACGGACTGATCTTGCCCCTGCACGGCAGTGCCAGCAGCCGTAGCCGGACCATTATCATCCTGTGCCGTCGCCCCACCGGGCAACAGCAATGATAATGCGACACAGGCAGCCAATGGCAGGCTGCAAAAAGAATGCTGCGACATAGTCAACTCACTTCACTGAAGCTGAAAAATGGTGGCTTGGATGGCCTCTTACATTCGCGGATATTTCAAACCCGAGTATTAATGTCAACATAGTGAAGTTCTATGCCTGATTCTTATGGCTGACAATATTGTCATCAAATAATACGGGTCCAATCCGGCCAATAACCGCCCCGACATCCCTGCAAAGCGCGGCATTATGCCCCAAATAAAGGCAAATTGCGTAATTTTCCGCCCACTATCCTGTCCGGCACAGCGCTTTCTTGCTGTTAACGCTACAATGGCATAACAGGCGAAGAATACCAGCTGCCCGGAATAGCCCGCGTGAAACGTCGTAATTTTCTTGGAACAATTTCCGCCACTATCGCACTAGGCACAACTACGGGTGCCTTCTCGCAAGATAATCCGATCGAAGCCGGGTCCGAAACGTCCAGTGAGCCGGCATCCCCATTCGGTTTCGAAAGCGTTGCCGCCATTGCCGCAGGTGTTGCCTCGCGTCAGTATGAATCCCCTGCCCGCGAACTGACCGGACCGTTCCGCGATATTGACTATGATGCTTATCGCGCAATCCGTTTCCGCCGCACGTCCGATCCGTGGAAAGAGGTTCCCGGATTCGGTCTGGACCTGCTGTCACCGGGAATGATCTTTCATGAACCCGTCCGCATTAACAGGGTCGTGGAGGGCACTCCCCGGCACCTGCCCTTTGACCCTTCAGTCTTTGACTTCGATCCCAGTTTCTTTCCACCCGATGCTGCACAGGCCGGTCCCGATGAAATGGGCTGGTCGGGTTTCCGCATTCGCAGTGCGCTGAACCGGCCCGATATACTGGACGAGCTGGCTGTATTTCAGGGCGCTTCCTATTTCCGGGTTCTTGGCCGGGGCAACCGGTACGGATTATCAGCCCGCGGGCTGGCGATCGGGACCGGCAGTGCCGAAGGCGAGGAGTTCCCGGTCTTCCGTGAGTTCTGGATCCATGACCCGGATACGGAAGCTGGTACAATCACCATTCAGGCCCTGCTTGACAGCAAGTCCGTATCGGGTGCCTATGAATTTGTCCTGACACCCGGTGCGCAGTCCGTTCTGGCCACCCGTGTTGCATTGTTCCCCCGTCAGGACATGCAGCGTGTCGGCATTGCTCCCCTGACCTCGATGTACTGGTTCGGTCCGGCCGATAATGCCGGGCAGGATGATTACCGGCCCGCCGTGCATGACAGCAACGGGTTGCAGATGATCACCGGTTCGGGTCACCGGTTATGGCGGGTACTGAACAATCCGGCCAAGTTGCAGATATCGGCATTTGTCGATGACGATCCACGCGGTTTCGGCCTGATCCAGCGGCCCCGTGACTTTGCGGATTACGAAGATGCAGAGGCACATTACGAACTCCGGCCTTCGGCATGGATCCGCCCGACCGGGGACTGGGGCAAAGGTACCGTCTCCCTGATCGAAATCCCGGTGGACAGTGAGTTCCACGACAATATTGTCAGCTTCTGGCAACCATCCGAGTCCCTGAAAACCGGAAACCGCACGGATTTCGGCTATACGCTGGGCTTTGGTGAAAACGTCGTCGAGGACAGTGCGCTGGCCGGAGTTCTGTCAACGCGATCCGGAAAATCGATCAACAAGAAATATGCGCGTAGCTTCTTTGTCGATTTCGACCTTGCTCCGTTCGAGGGCCGGAACGATCCCGAGGTTTACGTCAATGCCACCAGTGGGAACATCGAACACCCCTACCTGCTGCGTCTTCCCCAAGAGGGGCTGATGCGCCTGTCCTTCGAATATCAGCCGAATGGTGCAAAGCTGGCAGATCTCAGCGCCACACTGAAAGGACCGGAGGGAGAGAACCTCACCGAAACCTGGCTGTTTCGCTGGTCCGAGGGCTAAGCCGTGGCACATATATCCGATCTGCCTGAGCGGCAGACCCCGATGGCTGCGGCTCCACGCAGACCAGCCGTACCGCCTGAGGCACCGCTGGACATGCCGGTACAGGATTTCCGCGCCCCTCCGCCACCAGGCCCGGAATTCACCAGCCCCGCACCCGAGGTACGGCTTGCCCGGCTGATTGCCTTCGGAGGCGCAGCCTTGGTCACGGCCCTTGGTGCATGGCAGATGTGGTCGGCTTTCGGAACGAATATCCAGCTGATGCAATATATGATGCTGGGATTATTCTCCATTACTTTTGCATGGATCGGTTTCAGTTTCTGTTCAGTGCTGGCTGGTTTTGTCGCACGTCAGCACGAAACTCCGGCCGATACAGGCAATGCCCGCATGGCCATCGTCATGCCGATCTATCATGAAAATCCCACTGACAGCATGGGTTTGCTGGCCGCACTGGCACAGGAAATGGCGATGGCCGGTCTGGGTGACCGGGCCGAGATATTCGTATTGTCCGACAGTCGGGATCCCGATTTTTTCGTGGCTGAGGCCCTTGCCATCAGCCGCCTGCAGGCAACCGCCCCCATTCCGGTCTGGTATCGCAGGCGGCTGGACAATACCGGCCGTAAAGCCGGCAATATCGCTGAATTCGTCCGCCGCTGGGGGGCTCGCTATGATCAGATGATCGTACTTGATGCCGACAGCGTCGTGTCCGGTGATGCAATCCGGCAGATGTCGGCCCGTATGTCCGCCGACCCGGCACTTGCCCTGATCCAGACCATCCCGATGCTGGTTCACGGCCAGACCATCTTTGCCCGAGTCATCCAGTTCGCCGGTCGCGTTTACGGACCGGCCATTGCCCGCGGGGTTGCCGCGTGGTCAGGCGATAACGGCAATTTCTGGGGTCACAACGCCATGATCCGGGTCAGTGCATTCGCCAAATGCTGCGGATTGCCGGAACTGCCCGGCAAGGCCCCGCGGGGCGGAACCATCCTGTCGCATGATTTCGTCGAAGCAGCCCTGCTGCGCCGGGCTGGCTGGAAGGTGCGCCTCGACTGGGATCTGCGTGCCAGCTATGAAGGCAGCCCGCCAACTCTTCTGGATATGGCCATCCGTGAACGGCGCTGGGCTCAGGGCAATCTGCAACATCTGCGCATCATCAGGGCTTGTGGTTTCACCGCCATCAGCAGGGTTCATTTCGCCATCGGCATCCTCGGCTTCCTGATGAGCCCGATCTGGCTGGCCCTGATCGTCGTCGGGCTGATCATGACAACCAATGTGATCCTGTCCAGCCCGGTCTATTTTCCGTCAACCTATCAGCTTTTCCCGGACTGGCCGACATTCGATGCCCGGCGGATGGTCTGGCTTCTGGCAGCTTCGGCAGCATTGCTTCTGGTTCCCAAGATCATAGCAATTGGCCGGGCATGGCAGCGGCCGCTGGCCAGGGGTGCAGGCGGCAAGTCCCGCGTCGTCCTCAGCGCAGCATTTGAAATCGTGATGTCGGCACTGATTGCACCGGTGCAAATGCTGATCCAGACCCGCCAGATCACAGAGATCCTTCTGGGACGCAGCTCCGGCTGGGAAAGTCAGGTCCGCAAGGGCTCCATGCCAAGCTGGGGTGTCGTATTGCGCAGGCACTGGATACATGTTGTTGCCGGAACCGCAACGACAGTGGCGCTTGCCTATCTGTCACCGGGCCAGCTGATCTGGCTGTCACCGATTCTCGCGGGGCTGATTCTTGCCCCGCTCACCTCCAGATGGAGTGCTTCTCCCCTGCTGGGGCGCTGGGCACGCGCCGCCGGACTTCTGGTGACACCGGAAGAGCGCATCACACCACCGGTTCTGGCTGAAACCATTAATCAGGCACGGCATCTGCGCATTTCTCCCGACGCTATCGGGGAACTAGGACGTAACCCACAGATTCGTGCTGACTATATTTCACTGCTTCCGCCACTGCCTGAACTGCCTGTCTCAGAACGGCTGGAAACGGTTTCGGCAGCCGCAAAAATCAGCGTCGCAGAAACTCAGGCAGAGGCTCTGAGTTTTCTTGACCGCGACGAACATCAGGCGTTACTGAACGACCCTGTCCTGATTGAAAACTGGTCTCGCCTGACACAATGAAACGCATCCCTGCGCTAGATATGCTGCGCGGCTACGCGCTGGTCGCCATCATGCTCGATCACATGCCGATCAGCATATTGCGTGGCTATACGCTGGCCAATTTTGCTGTATTCGATGCGGCAGAACTGTTCGTATTGCTCTCGGGCTTTCTGGTCGGTGTTGTCTGGCTTTCCATTGAGGCCAGATCCGGTCGCCGTGCAGCACAATGGCGCTTCCTGCGCCGCGCCGTACAGGTCTGGCTGGCCCTGATCATCGGCGGGGTACTAATGGCGTTACTATCGCGCCTGCTGTTTGCACTGGGCATGCCTCATACCGCGATCTGGTCAGAATACGCCCGCTGGGTCATCGAATTCCCGATCGGCTATGTTGTGACACTGGGCACGCTGTGGATGCAGCCCAACCTGATGGATGTGCTGGCCCTTTACGTCGTATTGCTTGCATTCACGCCGCTGACCGTACCGGTCCTGCTGCGCTGGCCCTGGCTTTTCGCCGCCCTGTCAGCTGCCCTGTGG
This sequence comes from Paracoccus sp. (in: a-proteobacteria), assembly GCA_047971845.1. Classification (GTDB taxonomy): domain Bacteria; phylum Pseudomonadota; class Alphaproteobacteria; order Rhodobacterales; family Rhodobacteraceae; genus Paracoccus. The sequence continues at coordinate 47,104 of JBKEAB010000212.1, forward strand.
TCAGTGTCAGTCCCCCTGAACGAGGCCCTGCCCAATCAGCGGGTCCAGGGCGGGATGCTGTTCAATCCCTTCGCATGGCAGGCCCTGTTCCATACCGGTATCGCAATGGGCATATACCGGGAAAAATTCATGCCGGTCTTACGACGATATTCCGCCCCCCTGACACTTGCGGCCATCGGCATCATGATCTTCGGCCTCGCCATGGCACAACTCTGGCGTTACGGGCCGGCATCGAAGGAAATCTTCTATCATCTGCGGGATGTTGTCGGCCCAATCGACAAATGGTCGCTGGACATCGTGCGCTATGTCGCGGTTCTGGTGGCAGCCTGGCTGGTTACGGTTCCCCTTGCCCGCCCTGTCAACTGGCTGGCCGGAACCGGTCCGGGGCAGGCTCTGGCTATCATCGGGCGTGGAGGGCTGGTTACCTTTGTCGCCTGTGTTTTGCTGTCGGTACTGGGGGACGCAATCATGATGATGCCTGCGGGTGACAGCGTCTGGTTCCGGCTTGCCATCGACATTACGACACTGGTTATCCTGTGGATAGTCGGATGTATTGCCGCATTTTACAAGACACAGGACAGAAACAGGAAAACACGGCCAGTTCAGACAGTCGCAGACCGGCAGGACCCGGCCTGAAACACCGCTTTCCGGTCATTGCAATCCTGTCAGGAACGAATAGATTGCACCTAATCCGCCAGATGACGGATACTGCCTGTGGTGACCGGGCCCCTCTGGCGGATGTGGCGGCACATCCGTGATGTCGGCACTCTTCCCAGCATCGCCGCATGAGGATTCTGCCGTGCAGAACAAACCCACCGCCACATCCGGACATGGCGTGATGCATTATTTCAAATGGGCCTTTATCGTAACCGCAGCCGGGCTTGTGCTTGGCGCCGCCCTGGGCTGGCAGATGACCGGCACATTCGGGGGAATGCTGACCATCTTCTTCATCTGTGCCGTCCTTGCGGTCCTGGAAATCTCCCTCAGTTTCGACAACGCCATCGTTAACGCCAACAAGCTGAAGGACATGACCCCTGTCTGGCAGCATCGATTCCTGACATGGGGCATCATCATTGCCGTCTTTGGCATGCGGATCATCTTTCCGCTGCTGATTGTGGTCATCGCAGCAGGAATCGGTCCATGGGAAGCAATGGTTCTGGCCGCAGCCAGGCCCGAAGAATACGCCCGGATCATGCATGACGCCCACCTGCCCATCGCAGCATTCGGCGGCACATTCCTGATGATGGTCGGTCTCAGCTTCTTCTTTGACTACGAAAAGGATGTGCACTGGGTCCGCTGGCTGGAAGGGAAGATGCAGGAATATGCCTCCATCCGTGGTATTGAGGTGGCCATCGTGCTGGTCACCGTACTGGTTTTTTCCAGTTTTCTTGATCCGGTGGAATCGGAAGTGTTCTTTAAATCCGCAATCTGGGGGCTACTGACATTTCTACTGGTCGAGGTTCTGGGCGGATTTCTGGACAGCAGCCAGAAAATGCTTCAGGCTGGCGCACGTGGCGGACTGGGTGCGTTCCTGTATCTTGAGGTTCTAGACGCATCTTTCAGCTTCGACGGCGTAATCGGAGCCTTTGCCCTGACACAGAACCTGTTCGTCATCGCCATCGGACTGGGTATCGGGGCAATGTATGTGCGTTCAATGACAATTATGCTGGTCGAAAAAGGAACCCTGACACAATATCGCTTTCTGGAGCATGGAGCTTTCTATGCCATCATCGCCCTGTCACTGATCATGTTCCTGCAATCATTTGTTCGCATTCCCGAAGTCATCACCGGATTGGGCGGAGCGGCACTGATCGGTATCTCCCTGTGGTCCTCAGTCCGCTGGAACAGAGTCTTTGGGCAGACCGACAGCTGATTTCAGGTTGCAGACAGAAGCTGCCCCAGATCTGTTCATCAGTTCTTCAACAACCAACTGCAATTTGCTAATATTGCAAGCAATGACCCAAACATACCGCAAACAGATTACTACCCGCCTGATGGCACTGCTGGCAATGTCAGTCCCTGCATCTGCACTGGCGGCAAATGACGCGGTCGTGGTCGAGGACGGCAACATTACGGCAGCCGTAAACGCCGTAACCGGCGGCGTCGCACGGCTGGTTTATCTGGCCAGCCCGCCAATGCCGCTGGATACAGCAATCGCCCCGGCAGCCCCCCTGCCCGGATATCCACCCCGCCGTCCGGCCATCGTCCTGGTCCCATCCTGCGACTGGGCGGATGAAATGCAGGGCACAGCACAGGTCCAGAAAGCCTTCTCCACCAGCCCGGTCTGGCTGATCAGCTCCGCGCCGCAGGAAAGCTGCGATACAACCGCAATCCGTGCATCCTTCGACAAGGCCGCTGCGGCACCCGATCACGACCGCCTGGCCATATTGCTGGGTGACAGTCTGCGCCTTGTCGCACCACCGGCAACAGAAGCCACCGTGCCGGAAGACAGGACGGGCAATCGCGGTTCAACCGGCAGCTCTGCCCCCTCTGCCGGCAGCCTGTTGGTCATTTCCGCCTTACCGGCCGGAACAGGTCTGGACGGCAAACCATCACAGCTGATCAGCGCCGGGGAAGCCCCCTCCGAAGCGGCTGCAAATACATCCGGATCTGACAGCACCGCGGCCACGGCTGTTGCGGCACCTGTCATTGCCGTTGGCATGACCCGCCGCCCCGGCTTGCCGGAACCAGCTGTTGTCGTAGGCGAGCTGGCAACATTGCTGGCAGCCGACAAGCGCAAGACGACAGGTGTACCCTACGAAACCCGGAACCGTATTCACGAGATTGATCCGGCCTTTTTCTCCCTGCTTCTGCAAGAGGGTAATTTTGATCCTGAAAATGGCCAGTATGCTGCCGCCATCCAGGCCGAACTGTCAGACATGAACTGCTATGCCGGCGGCATTGACGGTAATTGGGGAAGCGGGTCGCTGGCAGCACTTGGGCGGTATTTTTCCACTCTCGGGGAAGTACAGAAAGCAGCCTCTCCCGGACAGGAACTGTATCACGAGATCGTCCTCAACAAACGTGTGGCCTGTCCGGCCGTCAGGGTTGCAAACCCGTCCCGCAACAATCCTCCGGCGGCATCGGCCTCCGCACAAAGCAATAACAGATCCCTTGGAACTGCCAGCCCTGGCAGGGGCAGTCGCGGAGGCAACCCCTCCACACCGACAAGCACCGCAGCCCGGCCAACCACACAACCTGCCGCCACAACCTCCTCCCGGCCAACCATCAACCCATCCCTGATCAATATTGGATCCGGTGCCACAAGATAATCCGTATGCAAGTCGATCCGCGCTTTCGTCAGATGGGCCAGACAGCCCGCAAGCGCCGCCGCCGGTCAACGGTGTTGCAGGGCTCCCTGCTGGCGATGGGTGCAATCCTGTGCGGAGGCGTTGTCTGGTGGCAATTTTCTCCTCAGATCGGAGCATTATGGACCCGGCTGACCGATAACACCCAGATGACGCAGGTCGAAGCCGAGTTCGACATCGCTCCTGTCACTCATGGTGCCGGCTTTACCGATAGTCCCGGCGACCCGATGATCATTCCGCGTGTCCGCCGCGATGAATCCACACATGGTCGCACCGTGATCGCGCCCAAAGCAATCATGAAAGCCAGCCATAACGGCAACGGACAGTTAACGGTCCTGAACACCGAATTGCGTGCACCCGACCGGCTGCTGGTCGCTCCGCTTCCTTCAACACGCGAAGAATTCGCCATGTTTCAGGCGGAACGCAGCCGTGCCCGTCGCCCTGACAATGCGGAAACACCGGATGGAAACAACCTGTCTGCCCTGACTGGAGAAATTGGCCAGCCAATGGTTTCCGGAACCTTGTTCCTGCGCGAGCCGGCCAACCGTACTCCCCTGTGGACCGATCAGATCATCGAAACCACAACCCCTCGCAGCTTGTCCGAAATCCTGACATCCAATGGAATTACCGAATCACAGGCGGCACGGGCAGCTGACCGCATGCAGACCGGTTTCAATATAGACGAAACAATCCCTGCGGGTTCGGTCGTTGCAATACGTTACCGTGGCGAGGCTGACGCGCGGCAGATCATCCAGCTCAGCCTCTACGGCCCCGGCGGATATCTCGGATCGATGGCCATGGCCGCATCCGGGCAGCTGGTTCCATCGGCAGATGCCTTTGCGGACCAGTCCCTTCTGTCAGAGCTGTTATCGCGGACAGAAGACAATGAATACCAGCCTCAGCGACTGCTCGACATGATCTATTCCGCAGCACTGCGTTCCGAACTGACCCCGGATGAGGCCGGAACGACATTGGCGATGATGGCCAAAATCCACGATCTGGATGGCTTTGCCGATCCCGGTGACCGACTGACCATCATCCGGGAAAATCCAGCGGCTGACATTCCCGGATCCGTGTTATTCATCGGTGTAAATGGCCCTTCAGGCGATAAACCCTGCTATATCGTGACAGAAAAGGACGCAGAACCAGGTTGTTTCACCCCACGCAGGATCATGGTTTCAGGCGGGACCGGAAGCGCACAGGTACCACCGGTTTCAGGCATCATGTCACAACGCTTTGTCCCGATGCCACAGGATGGCAAGAAACAGAAAGATCCCCCATCCGGATCCGACCTGCTGCGCGGGCATGTCGTCTGGTCTGCCCCGCAAGGCAGCCCGGTGCGGGCCATTGCCGCAGGCAAGGTCACACACGCCGGTGACGATACCACTTATGGTCCCTCTGTCGAAATCACGCATGCTGACGGTTCGGTCACACGTTACCGCGGGCTAGGAAGCATCTCCGGCACACTCACCCAAGGGACAGACATACAGGCCGGGGTCGAAATCGGTCAGGTTGGAAAGCCTCCCGGACAAACTCAGCCAGGGCTTATTTTCCAATTTTTGAATCAAGGCGTTCCGGTTGATCCTTCACGTCAGATCAGCGGTACGGTTGAGGTTGCCGGCTCCAGTGCCGTCGAAGCCCTTATCGGTCAGATCATCCGCGTGGAAAGCGCCGGAAATCCCCGCGCCAGGAACCCCCGGTCGACGGCAAGCGGTCTGGGTCAGTTCATCGAAAGCACCTGGCTGAGAATGATGCGCTCCTATCGTCCGGACCTCATGGCCAGCCTGTCCCGGCAAGAGGTTCTGAACCTGCGATTCGATGCAAACCTGTCACGCGAAATGGTGCGGCATCTCGCACAGGAAAACGAAGCCTATCTGCGGGCTCGCGGGCATTCTATCTCAGCCGGACGGTTATATCTGGCGCACTTCCTTGGCCCGGCCGGGGCCGATCAGGCACTCCGCGCCGATCCGGCACGCAGCGTTGCGTCGGTCATGGGTGCTGCGGTCATGTCCGCCAACCCTTTCCTGCGCGGTTACAGTATTGCCGATCTGCAAAACTGGGCCGAACGAAAAATGAGCGGTTCTTCATCCGACCGGGGCAAACCCACTGCCACGGCAACATCGGCAGAAGTCCCGGTTTCACCGGAGGTCCGCGCATTCATATCCGCAATCGACCAGATTCGTAACGTAATCTGAACAAATCCGGGCTGCCTGCAATCAGAAATACAGTAGTCCCTTGTAGACAAACCCATATCCGGGGTATCTAACTCTCATTGTGCCGCCAAAGTTCCAAGTCTTGTAATCCGAGTACCCATGCCCTCCCCTCTGCCGCGTTTTGCCCCTGCCCGTTCCCAGTCCCACCTGCTGCGTACCACAGCCCTGCTGACGATCATCCCGCTGTTTGCATCGGTCAAACCCGGTTTTGCTGATCTCATCCTGGATAATGACGGCACGGTCGACAGCAACCATCAGGCTGTCAGCGGCGACATAATGCAACAGGATCAGGTCTGGTATGATACGGATACAGGAAGTGCCTCACTCCTGACCGACGATAGCAGACTGGTGCTGAGCAACCCGGCAGGCGGAGCGGTCACACTGGACTTCGGCAACCAGGTACGCCCGGAAGAGGTTGCCATCAACGCCGATGGCTTTACCTTGGCCGGCAGCGGTCAGTTCTACAATGATACAAATGGCCTGCGGTTTTCGACTGAAACGGCCGGCACCTCGGTTAATGTGTCAACAAATATACATGCGGCAACGACAATCGGATCCGGGCTGACATTCAATTACAGCGGCGATGCCCCAGACATGTTGTCGCTTCATATCGAATCCGGGGCGTTCCTGAACAATTCCGGCACGACCACCGGAGATATGCAGGTTGATGGCCAAGCATCCGTATCTGGTCAGCATAATGGTAATGTCACCGTCACGCAGGATGCCGTTGCAGGAACAAGCGGAGTTCTGAACCTTGATGGCAACATCACCGGTGCCATCGACAATGAGGGTGCTGTCGATATCTCCGGAACCGGAACCGTGACCGGGGATGTCGCCAACCTCGCTGGCGGCAGTCTGAACAATGAGGGCAGCATCACCGGCGATGTCGCCAACAACGCGAACGCCTCTCTGGCAAGTTCCGGCACCATCACCGGAAACCTCGACAATGACGGCAGCGCGACCCTGTCGGGGGACATTAATGGAACCCTCGACAACAGCGCCAGCGACCTGCTGCTGGACGGTAATCTCAACCTCGGCGATCTGGTCAATTCCGGATCCATCACCGTCGATGACGGCCAGACCCTGACCTCGACCGATGTCGCAGAGAACACCGGCACACTGGGGATCGACGGCGACTTCACCGGTGCCATCGACAATGAGGGTGCTGTCGATATCTCCGGAACCGGAACCGTGACCGGGGATGTCGCCAACCTCGCTGGCGGCAGTCTGAACAATGAGGGCAGCATCACCGGCGATGTCGCCAACAACGCGAACGCCTCTCTGGC
>JBKEAB010000213.1:0-9603 GCA_047971845.1 Paracoccus sp. (in: a-proteobacteria)
ATGTTCGAAGCAGGCGCGCCAATGCAGCCCACGATCGAAGCAATAAGCTCCTCACGCGACGGCATCGCAGCGACGGCTTTCACACCGGCCGGATCAAGCGCCGTGTCGCCCATGGCACCGCCCAGGATCACGAATTTCTCGTTATCCTTGGCGTATTTATCGGCGACCTTGGCCGCAGCCACAGGGTCCTCCGAATAGGACAGCACGGTCATGCCCGTCAGGTAATCAGCAATGCTTGCACAAGCCTTACCTTCAAGGGCGATCTTGGCGAGCCTGTTCTTGGCAACGCGAACAGACCCACCTTCTTCACGCATACGTGTGCGCAGGTCCTGCATTTGTGCAACCGTCATCCCTTCGTAATGGGCAACCACCACGACGCCAGAGCTGTCAAAGATCTGGCCGAGTTCTTCGACCACCTGTTCTTTTTGTGCTCTATCCACGGTTAACTCCAAGTTCGGGAATTTCTCCCCAGCTCTCATTTTCCCCGGCCAGACGGCCAGGGGCGGGTCCGCATGCGATGGACCCGAGATCACCCAAGGAAAGCCTTTGGAAAATGGTCTCGATTTCCATCTCAGGAAGGAAATTAAGCTGTGTGCAGCACCCTCCGTCTCGGACGAAAACATCAGGGTTGCGAATCACAATCCCGATGCGAGGGCTTGATATAGGGAAAATAATTATCCTTGCCAAGAGGGTCGGCACGGCTTCCGTGCACAATCAGCAAACCGGTTCAACACCTCGCACAGGACAAATTTCTGCCTGGAACTGAAACGCAAAAGCCCCGGCGGAATGGCCGGGGCTTTTGTCATTTTACGTAATATGCAGATTACTGCGCAGCAACCGCATCGGATATGTCAATCGACACGCCCGGCCCCATGGTTGAACTGATCGAAACCTTCTTGACATAAGTTCCCTTGGCACCGCTCGGTTTGGCGCGGTTCACGGCTTCGATAAAGGCGCGCACATTCTGTGCAATCTTGTCCGCATCAAAGCTGACCTTGCCAACACCAGCATGAACAACACCGGCCTTTTCAGCCTTGAACTGAACTTCACCGCCCTTGGCAGCAGCCACTGCCTGCGCAACATCCATGGTCACGGTGCCGACTTTCGGATTCGGCATCAGGTTACGCGGACCAAGAACCTTGCCCAGACGACCAACCAGAGGCATCATGTCCGGAGTTGCGATGACACGATCAAAGTCGATTTTACCGCCCTGGATCGTTTCAACCAGATCTTCCGCACCGACAATTTCCGCACCGGCTTCCTTTGCCTCATCAGCCTTCGGGCCACGGGCAAAAACGGCAACGCGGACATCCTTACCAGTACCGGCAGGAAGCTGAACGACACCACGAACCATCTGATCGGCGTGACGCGGGTCAACACCAAGGTTCATCGCAATTTCAACGGTTTCGTCAAACTTTGCTGAAGCATTGTCCTTGACCAGCTTGACTGCCTCATCAACGGTCAGGCTAGCCTTGCCTTCAAAGGCTGCACGGGCAGCAGCTTTTTTCTTTGCAATCTTCGCCATAGCTTAGCCCTTTACCTCAATGCCGATCGAACGGGCCGAACCGGCAATGATTTTCATCGCCTCTTCAACGCTGTTCGCGGACAGGTCCTTCATCTTCACCTCGGCAATTTCGCGCACCTGCTTACTGGTGACGGAACCGGCATTCTCACGGCCCGGCTTTTCCGAACCCTTTGCACGGTTACGCTTGCCGGTCGGTTTCAGGCCAGCGGCTTTCTTCAGCAGGAACGAAGCCGGTGGGGTCTTTGTCTCAAACGTGAAGGACTTGTCGGCGTAATACGTAATCACGACCGGAATGGGGGAGCCCCGTTCCATTTCCTGCGTCTTGGCGTTGAACGCCTTACAGAATTCCATGATATTGATACCGCGCTGACCCAGAGCAGGACCAACGGGCGGGGACGGGTTCGCTTCACCCGCTTTGATCTGCAGCTTCAGCTGCCCAACAACTTTCTTGGCCATCTGGCCTTCTCCTTATCATCACGCCCCAGAACGGAACAGACTTAGCGGTACGGCCTCATGGCCTCCCGCATGAACATCACGAGGTCTTGGCAACCTGCGTGAATTCCAGTTCAACCGGCGTTGGCCGGCCAAAGATTGATACCGTAACCTTGATACGGCTTGCGATATCATCGACTTCTTCCACCGTTCCGGAGAAGCCCTCAAACGGACCATCGGTCACATTCACGGTTTCACCCACGTCGAAACGGATCAGATTGCGCGGCGCGACCTCAGCCCCGCCTTCACCGGTACGGTGCAGGATCAGGTTGACCTCATCGTCACGCATCGGCGACGGCTTGCCCTGCTGACCAAGGAAACCGGTCACACGATTAATTGAATTTACCAGATGATAGGTGCGGTCATTCATGTCCATGTGCACCAGCACATATCCCGGCATGAAACGCCGTTCCGAAGTCACCTTCTTGCCACGGCGGATTTCGATCACTTCTTCGGTCGGGACCAGAACTTCGTCGATCTGATCATCCAGAGACTTCTCTGCGACCGCCTGACGAATAGCCTCAGCTACCTTCTTTTCGAAGTTCGACAGGACGCTGACCGAATACCAACGTTTTGCCATGTTCCGATCGACCCCTGCTTCATCAAGAGAATGGCCATCGCCATTCAGTAAATCCATTACACCCGGAAAAGTAAAAACGGCGCACAACGAATCGTGCACGCCGACTTTCGGGCAGACCGTGGCCGAATAGCGCCGCCAGAACGTGATTGCAACCCCGTCAGCCACGCCGTTCCGACTGCTGCAAAGGATCACCCGGCAAACAGTATTGCCCGTTACCGCACCCGATTCCCGGACCGGCGACAGCCTTCACCATCAAGCCTGAGCACCGCAAATTACGTCATGTTCATATAAAACTGCGAAAACCACTGCAAACCATCCCCACCTCATCACCGACATGGCAAAACCCCATGCAGCGAAATATTCAGAACACCTTGCGGCAGGTACAGATGTCCCGCCGCAAGGCAATTGCACTATCTGCCGTTCAGATCCGGCAGATCACAGACCTCAGGCGAAAGCGAGAGCATCAGAAACATCATCGCCCTGCTGAGCGGTGATGGCCGTCGCAAAGTCCGTGATAATGTCTGGAATATCATTGGCAGCACCATCGGCTGTGGTATCATCAGCCGGAACTGTCATGTCCATGCCGCTGTGATGGCTGCTGCTGTCATCAGTCCAGTAGTCTTCGTTGAAGTCATAGCCCATGCCCATTTCTTCGGGCGTCAGGGTGCCTATAATATCACCGAAGGCGTCATCATTTGCCTTGGCCCATTCAGCCATCAGCGGGACGATGACGCTTTTGTAAAGGCCCTCATCGATGATCAGTTTCTGAACACCGTCCAGCATATAAGGTGCATCGGACACAATGTTCTTGCCAATTACCGATACCAGAACCTCGCTCAGGGCCTCCGACACCATTTCAAGCGGGATCTGGATAAGTGCAGCATCATGGGCCAAGTGAGCTGCCACATATTGCTGCGACGTCGCGACCAGCTTACCGGTACCGTCCTGAAGAATGCACAGCACACCATCCATATCTCCCTGGACAATGGCATCAAGACTGTCACCCGTGGCATTCCCAACAGTCCCGACACCCTGACCTATCTCGGCAACCATCATCATCACGTGATGAACAACAATTTCCACGGCATCGGTTGCATCATCGACAATAGTAGCAACTGCATCGACAACACCGCTGACGATCGGGATATCCGGCGTATTATCAGCAAGTGCATCACCCAGGCCGGACAATACATTATCGAGATCGGTGACGACAGTACTGACCCCGTTGGCCAGCCCCGTAGCCACTCCGGACACGGCATCACCTGCACCGCCCAGAACAGTCCCCATCACACCACCGGTGCCGGTGGTGCCGGAAAGCCCGGGCAGCGAAATGTTTGGTGGGGAAATATTGGACAGGGAAGGAAGAGAGGTAAGTGAAGAAAGGTCTGGTGTCAGAGACGACAAATCAGGCATCAGGGAAGAAAGATCAGGCGTTGTAAGAGATGATAACGAGAGGTTGGGTAACGAAATTCCGGTCGTGCTAAATAGCGTATCAGCCATCTTTTTTACCTTTCTAAGCAAATAAAAATCATACAAGTGAGGCGCCTTAGAAAGTACGTCCTGACCCTTTGCAAGTAGCCCTCCCCCCGCTTCTGCAAAGACGATATCCGCCAGCGACTTTCTGCCTGTTACGCGGAGTGCTTATCAGCCATTTTTTGCCAGTGAATCAAAGACAAGAAACCGACTGAACCGTTCCCGACTACCTTCGGTTTCACGGCCGTCAAACCAACTACTTCCGGTTTTATCAGCTTTGGAATCGACACCCTGCAAACCGGCAAATTCCGGGGACGGCAAGGCGGGACAGGTCACGAATCACAAAATGGCCAGACCCACATGACAGACGGACCTGACATCATTGGGACATTGCTTATTCCAGACCCGCAGACAATTTTCATTACCCACCCCTTCAGGGCAGAACTATCATTCTGGTTCCGACTATAAAAAGAAGTCCATTGTGCAACCAAGCACAACCACACCAACGCATGGCAAGGCGGCTGATTTGCCAGCACAGGGCATGCTTGTCAGCTGACAGATCCTACCAGCCAGGTCAGACCGGTCCGGATTGCAATATCGACAAGGAAGAAAAACAATGCGGCAAGCATTGCCATGATGAGAACCATGACCGTGGTTGTCACCACCTCTCGGCGGGTGGGCCAGGAAATCTTGGATGCCTCTGCGCGGACCTGAGACAGAAACTGAACGGGGTTGGCCATGGGATTCCTCGTGTTGCAGTCGCCCAGATAAACCGGCGCAGGTGATTTTTCAAGCTGGCTCTGATGTGACCCTGTCAGGACGGATCCTGACCGTCCACCTGCCCCGGGGCAAGCCATGTCACACCCTCCAGCTGTGATATACGTTTGACATCGAGTGCGTAAGCCCGTCCGCTGAGTGAATAGACCCGGCGCCGCAACGGCTTCATTCCCGGAACTCCGGCAGTCTTCGGATAGGCCTGACAGGCTCCTTTCAGAAGCACTTCCACCGGCGTTTCCAGATCGGACATCGCCGTCTCGACAAAAGCCCTGTAGGCAGCCTCTGAAATTCCACCGTGCCGCCAGGTTGCTTCCGGAACAATGCCAGCCAGATCCGGCCCCAGCATTTCGCCTAAAATGCGAGGACGTAAGACTGTATGATCCTCATAGCGCCAGCATACCAACCGTGTAACACCGGGACAGGCCAGTAAATCCTGAACAAGCGGAACCCAGGACATTGCCGATACCCGTGCCCTGCCGACATAGCTGGAAATATCAATCGCGGCACCTGCACGCAGCTGTTGCCCATAGGCAGAGGTTACGAACTGCGCCGGATCACGTATGGCAAGGAACAGTTCGACCTCCGGGTAACCCAGCATGGACAATAATGCTTTCAGCCGGTTGATTGCCTTGGGATAAATATACCCCCCCTTGCCAAAAACAAATCCACGGCTTGTCGTCCCTATGATATTTTCCTCTGAAAGCAGGTGATTATCATGGCTTCCCAACCATGAGGAAAATTCATTCAGCAGCCTGTTTACCGCTTTGGCATGGCTTTTTTCAGGCACCAAAGAACGGGAAAAGGACAGATCTTCGCGGCGTAGGACCTTAGGGCCAATATACCCTGTTCCTGCCTCTGCAAGCTTGCCGCTCACCCGCTGAATCGCATGCTGCAACTCTGTTGTGGCCGTCTTATGGGCACCAAGATGTATACGAATGGTCATGAGGATTTGTATCAGGGCCTTACATATGCCCAATCAACTTTCCGGTTTGGACTGGCAGGGGCAGAGGGACTCGAACCCCCGACCCTCGGTTTTGGAGACCGATGCTCTACCAACTGAGCTATACCCCTAGGTCGGTCGCCTGATTAGATCGGAACCGCCCGCCGCGCAAGGGGGAAAGCCGATGCTTTCGCGGAACGCCCCATATGACTTCATCATATATTCAGCCCCCCGGAAAACCGGCCCCAAATAATCAGATATTGCATAAGAACCTGTACTGGTTGCCTATTCGGCAACAGCCTCAACTGCCACACCGTCATCGGCAGCCAGAAAGCCACCGGATTGCCGGATCCAGAGCCGGGCGTAAAGACCATTGGCAGCCAGCAGATCGGTATGGGAACCCTGTTCGACGATTCGGCCACCATCCATCACAATCAACCGGTCCATCGCTGCAATTGTCGACAGCCGGTGAGCAATGGCTATGACTGTCTTACCTGCCATCAGCGCATCAAGCCGTGACTGGATTGCGGCTTCCGCCTCACTATCGAGTGCCGATGTCGCCTCATCCAGGATCAGAATCGGCGCATCTTTCAGCGCCACCCTTGCAATTGCGATCCGCTGGCACTGTCCACCCGAAAGCTTCACCCCACGTTCACCGACATGTGCGTCCAGCCCCTTGCGTCCTTTACTGTCAACAAGACCGGGGATGAAATCATGGGCTTCGGCCATCCGTACAGCCCTGGCAATTTCCTCCTCGGTTGCTTCCGGCCGGCCATAGGCAATATTCTCACGCACCGAGCGATGCAGCAGGCTGCTATCCTGCGTGACAACACCAATCGCGGCACGCAGGCTTTCCTGCGTCACCTGCGACACATTCTGCCCGTCAATGCTGACCGTTCCACTTTCAACATCGTGAAAGCGCAGAAGCAGGTTGATCAGAGTTGACTTGCCCGCACCAGAACGACCGATCAGACCAACCCGCTCACCCGGTGCAATGGTCAGATTCAGATCATTCAGAACCGCCATCGGCCGGTCAGTTTCATTTGCATCATAACGGAAGGTAACATGGTCAAAGCTGACCTTACCGGGACCGGCCCGCAACGGTTGCGCATCAGGTGCATCCTGCACTGCACGCGGCAATGCCAGCGAAGAAATCCCGTCACGCACTGTTCCGATGTTTTCAAACAGCGCCGCAAATTCCCACATGATCCAGTGCGACATGTTATTGAGCCGAAGTGCCAGAGGCACCGCAACCGCCACTGCACCGACACTAACCACTCCCCGGGTCCACAACATCAGCCCAAGGACCGTCACCACAGCAACCAGGATGACGTTCATTCCCGTCAGTAAGATATCCTGTGCAGCTGCAAGCCGCATCTGGCGGTAAACCGTCTGCAGGAAGCCATCCATACCCCGCCGCATCCAGCTTTCTTCCCGATCCGAATGAGAAAACAGCTTTACAGTGGCAATGTTGGTATAGCTGTCCACGACCTGTCCCGTCATGGTACTACGCGCATCAGCCTGCTGTTGTGCAATACGCCCAAGACGCGGCACTATCTGCCAGAGAAGAAAACCAAAAGCGCCCCCCCAGGCGACAAAAGGCAACGCAAGACGCCAATCCTGACTGGCTGCCAGTGCAACCGCCCCAAGGAAATAGACCAGAACATAGACGGCAACATCCATGATCTTCATAGCGACTTCCCGCACCGCAAGTGCAGTCTGCATCAGACGTTGTGCAATACGCCCGGCAAACTCATCCTGAAAATAGCCAACCGACTGACGCAGCAGGTAACGATGTGCCTGCCAGCGGATCCGTTGCGGAAAGTTGCCAAGCAAGGTTTGATGCATGATCATGCTGCCAAGCGCATTCAGCAGCGGCAGTATAACCAGCAACAATACCCCCATCCATGCCAAACGCCCACCCTCAGCCTGCCAGAACTGATCTGCCGGCGTATCGGAAAGCCGGTTTACCAGATCACCCAGATAGCCAAACAGCGATACCTCAATCAGTGCAAACAATGCAGAAGTAAAGGCAAGCAGCAAAAGCCACGGAATTGCGCCCCGTGAGTAGTGATAAAGAAAGCCCCAGAAGCTGCGGGGTGGCATCTGCGGCGCATCCTGCGGATAGGCATCAAGCCGGCTTTCAAACCAGGCAAACATCCGAAACCTCATTCATCTTGACCGGTCATGGCCGGAAAAATCAGTTTAGCCCGCTCAGGGGGCTATTTCGTTCAACGCCGTCATATCGGCATGGGCAAGCGCAGATGCAGCATGCTTAATCCGATCAAGCGGCCAGAGCCACCATTCCAGAATCATCGACCCAGCGATGGTCGCCTCATCAAAGCGCATGCGGATAATACGACCCGGATTTCCCGCGACAATGGCATAATCAGGAATATCGCCGCCAACCATTGCCCCCGCACCGATAATGACGCCGCTGCCAATCCATGCACCGGGCAGGATCGTGGCCCCATCACCTATCAAGACATCATGGCCGATCACCGTATCACACAACCCAACCAGTTGATCGGCATATTCCACAAGCCTTGAAGAATCAAAGATTGCAAAAGGATAGGTCGAGAATCCGGCCATCGGATGATTTGCGGAATCGGTTATGATCCGTACCCGGTCTGCAATCTGGCAAAAGCATCCAATTACCAACCGTTCCGGGGCTCCGGCATAGGTGTAGGGTGCCAGCCGCATAGGCCCAGTCATCCGGCGGATCGAAGCTGCTGGCATAACTGTAATCACCGATTGTGATGTTTCGGTGATCAATGATCCGGTTCAGGTACACGAGATCAGTATTCACCTTTCCGTCGGGAAAACGCATGGGATAAGGCAGGATCGCATCAAGGAAGGGCGATACCATGGAAGAAGGTCCTTTCAAATCATTCCGGGTTACGGGTCAGATTTGCAGGTGATCCATGATACATCCTCCTTCATTTGCAGGATATTGATAGCCTCCTCCCATGTGACCGGCAAGTCCAAAGCCAGGCAGCAGGCTTGTTGCAACCGCCTGATCCGGCCGGGTCTGGCGCATGATCCTGACCACATCATGGTCAAGATCATGCTGTCCTGTTCATGACGTCAGGCGACTGTTCAATGCCCCGTCTCAGTTGCGGCTTCGTCAATGGGGCAATCTCTTCCGGATGCGACGCCAGCGATGCATGGCTGGCTGCCAGAGAGATCACCCACCTTGCCCTCATCCTTTCGGACATCATCTTCAGGGCACCTCGATTTTTCAGTGTTTTGGGTCTTCACGGCCAGTTCGGCGGCCTGAAACGCGCATGATCCTGCCTGGCGGGGCGCTTTGGATTAGTTTCGGGTTCCGTTCTGCCGAGCGCAGCTGGACGAGGCGGCGCATGTTGCAGGCGAGGTTCTTCATCCCGGTCTTCGCCTTCGCCCGCACCATGCCGATGGTGCGCAGCAGCGTCCCGCCCATGTCGTTGTCCTGCGCACCAAAGACATACTCAACCCGCGCCCGCACCCCGGTATGCCGGATCGGCCCAGCCCGCCGGCTCCTTACCGGCCTTGATCGTCCGGCTTTCATCCCCAAATTGTGGTTCTTAGGCTCCAGACCCATTGATTTTGATGGCTTGTCGTGATTCAGGCTCTGCGAGGAGACCTGATCGATGAGCAATCTTTTCTGGCTGACGGATGAGCAAATGGAGCGTCTGAAGCCGTTCTTTCCCAAGAGCCATGGCAAGCCCCGCGTTGATGATCGCCGTGTGTTGAGCGGCATAATCTTCATCACTCGCAATGGGTTGCGATGGTGCGATGCGCCGAGGGAATACGGCCCGGCAAAGACGCTCTACA
>JBKEAB010000214.1:0-6785 GCA_047971845.1 Paracoccus sp. (in: a-proteobacteria)
GAAAGCTTCTTCAAATCGCTGAAGGCCGAGTTGGTCTGGCGCCGCGACTGGCGAACCCGGCGCGAGGTCGAGATCGCACTCTTCGAATACATCAACGGCTTCTATAACCCGCGCAGAAAACACTCGGCCCTCGGCTGGAAATCACCCGTGGCCTGCGAAAACAAGGCCGCATAACATGAGCCCCCGACCGGAACAATTCCGGGACAGGGCCAGCACGTTCATCGTCAATATCGATAAACCAGCCACCACGATCAGCGGGATCGAGCCAGAGCAACCGCTCCCGGCGATCATCTTCGACGAACTGTACGACCTGCCCGATGCGCAACCCGATCATCGCTGCGCCCTCCGGGTTTCCGTTGCATCTGTCGACCCGAACGCCTGCATCGCCATCGTCTCGACGACCGGCTGCATCATGTCGACACGCCAGATCTTGTTCGCGAGCAGATGCCGCACCAGCAACAACGCCCCGCCCGGATCTAGTCCAAGCCGCGTTTCCATCGCTTGGCAGAACTCCTGCAATGTCGCGGTCGGCCATCGGTCTAGTTCCGCCGCGATCAACCCGGCGCGCTCGCTGTAATAGCCCTCGAAGGGCTGGTTCAGATCGTCCAGCATGGCGCAGCCTTGCAGAAGTTCCAGATTGCGACAGAACACCGGTGGTAGTTCCCGTTCGGTGACAATCCCCCAATCGACGCCCTGTGCGGCCCAATAGCGCCGCTCGACCTCCAGCTTTTCGATGGTGCGTGGCTTGCCCAGATCCGCTGCCGGTTTAATCGTCCGAGCGACGGTCATGATCCTGCCGTCGCGTTCCAGATCGATCACCAGATCTGTGGTCTGCACGAGATCGACGCGACTCCTGCTGTCGACCGGATGCCGAATCCCAGCCGCTTCGGCGATGCTGCGGGTCTGATCCAGATCCAGCGGAAACTGCTCGCGAATATCACGCACGTCATCGCGAAAATCAAAGATCAGGAACGCGCGTCGTTCGATGTCCGACAGGAGATGATGCACGCGCCCGGTCACGACACCCGCGATACGATGAGACCGCCCCCGCGAGGGTACATCCCGCACCGTCAGCCATGGCTTGTAGTCAGCGCCAAATCCTTCACCGCGCCCCTCCTTGCGAAAGCGCACGATCTTCGCTTCGTCAAATCCGTAGCGAGACGATATGGCAAATATCTTGGCGAAATGATTCCCGAGAAGTTTACCATGAAGGGCGTTCAAGTACGAACTTTATTACACAGGTACAATCTTTATTCCCGAGGTACGAACTGTATTCCTACTTCACAACTATAATCTGGCCTTTGTCATCACTCCACCGTAACCGACTTTGCCAGATTGCGTGGCTGGTCGACATCGGTGCCTTTTGCGACGGCTGTGTAATAGGCCAGATACTGCATCGGTACAGCGTAGATGATTGGCTGGAAGATTCCACCGCCTTCCGGCATGGTCAGACCGGCGCGGATGCCGTCACCTGCTTCGGTGATCCCGACGGCATCGGATACAAGCAAGACCTGACCGTGACGGGCCATGACTTCCTGCATGTTGGATATGGTCTTTTCAAATAGTGTGTCGCGCGGGGCAACGACGACAACCGGCATGTGCTGATCAACCAACGCAATAGGACCATGTTTCAGTTCGCCCGATGCATAGCCCTCTGCATGGATGTAGCTCAGTTCTTTCAGCTTCAGGGCACCTTCCAGGGCAACAGGGTACAGGGGGCCACGACCAAGGAACAGTACATCGGTGCTTTCCGACAGCCACCCGGCCAGCCGTTCGCATTCCCCGGCTGTATTCAACACCTGATTGACAAGGGCGGGAACGGATCGCAGATCGTTCAGGTGCGCGACCAGATCCGCATCCGAAACTCGGCCACGGTCATGTGCGGCTTTCAGTGCCAGAACGGCCAGAACAGCCAGCTGACAGGTGAATGCCTTGGATGAGGCAACACAGACCTCGATCCCGGCCAGGGTTGGCAGGGCAATATCAGTGTCTCTGGCAATCGCGGATGTGCCGACATTGACCACACTGACAGTCCGGGCGACCTTTCCACGTGTGTAATGCAGGGCAGCAAGCGTATCTGCCGTTTCACCCGATTGACTGATGAAGATGCCCCAGCTGTTTTCAGACAGAGGGGGCTCACGATAGCGAAATTCTGAAGCCACATCCAGATCACAGGGCAGTCCGGCCAGTTTTTCAAACCAGTATTTGGCGACATGGCCAGCCAGATAGGCCGTGCCACAGGCCACCAGGGTCAGGCGGTCAACGTTGCGAAAATCCATACCTTCCGGCATGATAATCCGGTCATCTTTGACGTAATGGCTTAAGACATCGCCCAAAACAGCGGGTTGTTGTGCAATTTCCTTGGCCATGAAATGACGATAACCGCCCTTGTCGATGGTCGTGGCACCCACATCAATCTTGGAAACCTCACGTTGGGCTGATTGGCCGCTGCTATCAAAGACTTCAGCACCGTTACGGGTCAGGATGACATGATCACCATCTTCCAGATAGGAAATGTGATCCGTGAAAGGAGCCAGTGCAATGGCGTCCGAGCCAACAAACATTTCACCTTTCCCATGGCCTATAGCCAGTGGGCTGCCCCTACGTGCGGCAACCATCAGATCGTCTTCACCGTCGAAGATAAATGCAAGCGCAAAGGCACCTTGCAAACGGGCCAGTGCCGCCCGCGCTGCTTCGATCGGGGACAGCCCTCCAGAAAGATAATGTGCTGTCAGCATGGCAACGGTTTCGGTATCGGTATCCGATTCCGGAATGTATCCGGCTGCCTGTAATTCGGCCTGCAATTTACGGAAGTTCTCGATGATGCCGTTATGGACAACGGCAACAGGGCCGCGTTGATGCGGATGAGCATTGCCTTCGGTTGCGGCACCATGCGTGGCCCAGCGTGTGTGCCCAATGCCTGAACGACCGGAAAGGGGGCTATCGACCAGCCGGTCAGACAGGTTGACCAGTTTGCCAACTGCCCGGCGGCGGTCCAGACGACCATCCGCATCAATGGTGGCAACGCCGGCGCTGTCATAGCCGCGATATTCCAGCCGCTTCAGCGCCTCTACCAGTTGCGGGGCAGCCTGATGGTTGCCAAGAATTCCGACAATACCACACATCAGCTCTTATCCCTCTTTGCCTTTTGTTCGCGCAATGTTTGCATGATGCGGCGTGCAAGGCCCGGTTTGTTGGCTTGCCGGGCTCGTCCCAGCCCAAGGGCATCGGTGGGTATATCCTGTGTGATAACGGAACCCGAAGCAGTCATCGCATTATCCCCGATACTGACCGGTGCAACCAGCATCGTGTCCGAGCCAATAAAGGCATTACGGCCGATTTCAGTGCGGTGTTTCATGACCCCGTCATAATTGCAGGTAACGGTTCCCGCGCCAATATTTGTATGCTCGCCAATATGAGCATCGCCCAGATAGGTCAGGTGACCGGCTTTCACGCCCTCATCCAGGACGGCATTCTTGATTTCGACGAAATTGCCAACATGGACATTTCCGCCCAGTTCGGCACCCGGACGCAACCGTGCAAAGGGACCGACCGTTGCCCCCGTTGAAACATGACAGCCCTCCAAGTGGCAAAAGCCCAGAACTTCGGCTCCACTTTCGATGGTCACACCGGGGCCGAAGATCACGTTGGGCCCGATAATCGCATCGCGTCCGATATGGGTATCAAGCGCGAAGAACACGGTTTCCGGGGCTGTCAGGGTGACCCCATTGGCCAGAACCTCTGCCCGGCAACGGGCCTGAAAGACGGCTTCGGCACCTGCAAGCTCTGTACGGGTATTGATGCCAAGCGTTTCGGATTCCGCACAGGTTACCACAGCCGCGTGATAGCCTGCCGAGCGGGCAAGTCCGGGAATGTCGGTCAGGTAATATTCACCCGCCGCATTGTCATTACCAAGGTTGCCGATGAATTCACGCAACAGGGCTGCGTCGGCTGCCATGACACCAGAATTACTGAGCCGGATGGCCCGTGTGGCGGCATCTGCATCCTTGAATTCAACGATTTTTTCCAATGTCCCGTCAGAAGTCGTGACTAGGCGGCCATAGCGCCCAGGATCAGCAGCTTCGAATCCCAGCACAACGACATCAGCCTTATGGGCGACAAGGGCTGCCAGCGTATCTTCACCAATGAAGGGAGTATCTCCGTACAGCACGATAACACGGCCATCAAAACTATCCAGCAGCGGCAGGGCCTGTGCAACGGCATGGCCCGTCCCCAGTTGCTCTGTCTGAAGGGTGATCTGCACAGTTTCATCCAGCTTTGCTACCGCTTTGGTGACTGCTCCGGCTCCGTGTCCGGCAACTACGATGGTATGTGCGGGGTCCAGCTTGCGTGCGGCAGCCAGCGTGTGGCCAACCAGCGGTACGCTGCCGATCTTATGCAGAACCTTGGGCAGGTCCGAATCCATCCGGCTGCCCTGTCCTGCCGCAAGGATGATTACTGCAACTTCCTGATTTAGCTGATTTGCCGACATGCTGCCTGTTTCGTTGTTTGCCGTTTCTTGTCTGTGGGTTTAACCCTTGGCAGGGAGGCGCTGCAAGCACCCGGCGCATCACAGGATTTGACGAAAGGTTACAGTATGACTGGAACAGTGGTCTTTGATCTGGACGGCACACTGGCCAATACAGCAGGCGATCTGATTGCAGCGGCCAATGTGGTTCTGGCCCGGCGTGGACTTGCTGGGCTTGATCCCGTGACAGACGCCGCTGTGGCATTTGGTGGCGGCCGGGCCATGCTGCGGGCAGGGTATGCACGGGCAAGCGCTGCCATGCTGATTCCGCCAGGGGCCGAGGATGAGGATTACCCTCGGTTGCTTTCCGCCTATGAAGCAAGCCTTTCTGTCCATACCCGGCTTTATCCCGGCGTCGAGGCTGCCCTGACACAGCTGACAACTGATGGATATATTCTGAGCGTTTGCACGAACAAGCCCGAAGCCCTGGCAGACAGGCTGTTGCGGGAACTGGGTATCCGTGACGCCTTTGCGTCACTGATCGGTATTGACACATTGCCGGTCAGCAAGCCTGATCCACGGGCCTATCAGGCAGCCGTAACCCGTGCCGGAGGCAAGGTCAGTCAGTCATTTCTGCTTGGAGACACGATCACGGATGTCAAGACGGCGGCGGCAAGCGGAGTACGGATTGCTTTGGTATCCTTCGGTCCCGGCGGAGCGGATGCTGTGCGCTTGCAGCCAGATGCCATGCTGGATCATTATGACAGATTACCCGCTCTTGCCCGTAAGTGGCTGCATTGACGCCACCAACACCTCCTCCTCCCAGTTATTTGGTTCCTTGACTTGATCGTGTGATCCATTCTGTTGGAATGGAAAGAAGCGATATGGAACAGATTTGTCACAGCAGCGCCATGTCTACGCCGTGTGATCGGCATTGCAGATTGCGCCGTATCTCTGCCCTTGAAGCCGGCATCCTGTAGCGGCCTTTTTATGGCACATAATTGGTGACGGCATCGTCAATTGACTATGTTGCAGGCAGCCGTCCTCCCGAGGAATCGAACAGGTAAAGATGATCCGGTTCAACCACTAGCCCAAGCTGCGATCTGGGGGTGGTTTGTTGTGGCAACCCTGCATGGCGCAGCGTGATCTGTTCGCCCTTGGGCAGGATCATATGGACCAATGTTTCGGCACCAAGCGCCTCGGTGAATTTCACGGTTCCGGTCAGCAGGGCATGATCGGCGGGCGCAGGGCGCAGATGTTCGGGCCGGATGCCGATGAGGCTGGCCCCTGTCACGGCGGCGGGCGAATTCAGCGCATCGGGGGGCAGGAAGTTCATCGGGGGTGAGCCAATGAAGCTGCCGACAAACCGGGTGGCCGGGTCTGTATAAATGTCCAAAGGCGTGCCGACCTGCTCGGCCCGGCCATCATTCATCACCACCACGCGATCCGCCAATGTCATGGCCTCGACCTGATCATGGGTGACATAAAGCGAGGTCACCCCCAGCTTGCGCTGCAATTCCTTGATTTCCAGCCGCATCTGGACGCGCAGCTTGGCATCGAGATTGGAGAGCGGTTCATCAAACAGAAAAACCGCCGGCTTGCGCACGATGGCACGCCCCATTGCCACGCGCTGGCGCTGCCCGCCGGACAATTCGCGCGGCTTGCGTTTCAGGTAATCCGCTATCTGCAAAAGCTCGGCGGCTTGGGCGACCCGCTCGGCGATCTCGGGCTTGGGGGTTCCGGCGATCTTCAGCCCATAGGCCATATTGTCGAAAACCGACATATGCGGATAGAGCGCGTAATTCTGGAACACCATGGCGATATCGCGGTCCATCGGCTCCAGATCGTTGACGCGCTTGTCATTGATCCGCACCTCGCCCGCCGTCACCGTCTCAAGCCCCGCGACCATCCGCAGAAGGGTGGACTTGCCGCAGCCCGAAGGGCCGACGATGACAATGAATTCGCCATCCGCGATCTCCAGATCGACGCCGTGGATCACCTCGGTCTTGCCAAAGGACTTGCGGATGTCTTGCAGGGAAATGCTCGCCATTATTTTTCGCTTTCGACAAGGCCACGGATGAACAGCCGCTGCATGCAAAGCACCACCAGAACCGGCGGCAGCATCGCCAGGATCGAGGTCGCCATGATCACCGGCCAATTGGCGACATCATCGCCCGAGGGGAACATCAGCTTGATGCCCACGACGACCGTATTCATCTGCGGATCGGTGGTGATCAGCAGCGGCCACAGATACTGGTTCCAGCCATAGATGAAGAGGATCACGAAAAGTGCCGCGATATTCGTGCGGCTCATCGGC
>JBKEAB010000215.1:0-3621 GCA_047971845.1 Paracoccus sp. (in: a-proteobacteria)
CGTCAACCGACCCAGCCGCTCGGCCTGCTTGAAGGGAGCGTTCATCGCACCTCCGACTCAAAATTATAAACTACAATCAGAGTGCTTATATAGCCGAGCCGTGTGGCGATGAACAGAGGCCGGGATTACGATAATTCCGGCAAGGTTATTCACCTTGGCAGGAAGTGCGGGTTGTAAGACAGGATTCACGTAGGCGCCCCCAAAGCGGGTGCGGCCCCTGCGGTCAGACGCCCAGGACCATTCCGATGCCTGCGGATCATGGCAAGGCCCTCGGGGCCGCGCAGCATGGTGCGATAACACCATGCGGAGAGGGTGCAGCGTCTCGCGGCCGCATGCAAACTCGCAGCCTGGAGGGTAGCCCGATCATGGATCAGGGCAAGTTTGCATAATGTACGCCCTTCTCTCATCAGCGAAGGGCGGTCAAGCTGATCTGGGCCATCCTCACCGATGCGGCCAAGGCAGCAGACAAACGGGCCAGAGACGCGGAAGACCAGAGGAAAGCCGATGCAGAAGCCTTGCACCAGGCCAATGTGGAAGCGTTCAGGGCAAAGCAGGTCGAACGAGCAAACAGTTTCCCGACCCCGAAACGGCGATGGCCCTTCCTGGAGTTCAGGGCGTTGGAGCCGGCCAGCATCCAGACGGCTTTCAGCGGCAGATACCGGGAAGGGTTGACAGGAGAGGAAACCACGGAAACCATCCGGGCCATGACGGCCCGTTGGATCAGCCGGATTGTCGAGGATCTGCGGGACCTGAAACCTATGCGCTCGATCTGGTCAGCCCTCACTGGCGGCAATGCCATGGCTGCAGACGCGCTGAAGGAAAGACGGTGCCTTCGACACCCGTCGCTGCCATACCGCAATCCTGGAACGCGGCGGCACCGCAGTCATACCTATCCGAAAGAACGGACGACGATGGCGGGAGGGTTGCCCGGCCGCCGCCGCCCGGAATGAGATCCTCCGCGCGACACAACGCCTGGGCCGGGCCATCTGGAAACGTTGGAGCGGCTATCATGTCCGAAGCAGGGTCGAGGCGAAGATGAGATGCCTGAAGGCCTTCGGCGAACGTATCGCGTCACGGGACCCGGACCGTCAAACCGTCGAAATCCACATCCGTGTCGCCCTCATGAACCGCTTCAATGCACTCGGCACCGCCGAGATCGAACGCGTGGCATAAGACTGCCGGGGAAAAGGGGATGCTCGCTCAGGCGCTGACTTTTACAATAACGCCGGTCTGAATGACAAAATATTGTTTGGGGGATATATCCATATGATCCCAAGGTTTGATGGTGTGATCCTTTCGTTGGAATGGAAGGAAGCACTATGGGACAATACGCCCCGGCTGCGGCACACCCCGCAGGCCACCCGTGCCTTTCGCTGGACCGATGAGAAGACATCCTGGCGGATCCGGACCAGATCGTCGCGTGTCGTCATGACTGTTTGTGAGCAATGATGGACTTTGTGCGGGTGGCAGGGTAGAGCATCGCCAAATTCCCATGAGAATACCCATAAGGAGCCTGCGATGATTACCGTTCTTGCCCATAAATCGCCTGATACTGACGCTACCGGCTCACCCATGATCTGGGCCTGGTATCTGAATGAGGTTCGCAAGACACCGGCGCGGGCAGTCCTGCAGGGGCAGCCGAATACGGAAGCTGTCTGGATGCTGTCCCGCTGGGAACGTGGGATGCCTGAGATCGTCACGGATCTGGGTGAAGGTGATCAGGTTGTGATTTGCGACACCAACAATCCGGCAGAGTTGCCCGACAATATCAATAATGCGGAAATCCTTGAGATTATTGACCACCATATGCTGGTTGGTGGCCTGAAGACCCGTTCGCCGATCAATATCACCATTCGTCCGCTGGCCTGTACAGCCACCATTATGCATGATCTGATCGGCGATGATCTGGCGCAGGCTCCGGATTGGGTGAGGGGGGTGATGCTGACCTGCATCCTGTCGGATACCTTGGAGTTCCGCAGTCCGACCACGACCAGCCATGATCGTGCTGTTGCCGAAAAACTGGCTGCTGGCCTTGGTATCAATGTATCCGAATATGCGGCGGAGATGTTTGCCGCAAAGTCGGATGTTTCGGCGTTTGATGATGATGAATTGCTGCGCATGGACAGCAAGGAATTTGAACTGGACGGCAAGAAGCTGCGTGTTTCGGTTCTGGAAACCACCGCTCCCCAGGTCCTGTTGGACCGCAAGGATGCCCTGATGGCAGCAATGCCGGTTGTGGCTGAGGCCGATGGTGCTGATGACGTGCTTTTGTTTATCGTCGATATCCTGAACGAGGAAGCGACGCTGCTGATCCCGAATGATTATGTCAGACAAGTGGCTGAGGCGTCCTTTGACGTGAAAGCCGAAGGTAATACCGTTGTGCTGCCCGGGATCATGTCGCGAAAGAAACAGATCATTCCGGCGCTGAAGCTCTGATCTGATACGCTGCGGTTGGGGGCTGTCTGTGTTCCCCGTACCCCCGAAGATATTTCCACCAGGATGAAGGCATGACACGGATTATTGGATCGCTTGCCGAAATTGCCCCGGATTATGATGTGTTGTTCTGTGATCTGTGGGGATGTGTTCATAATGGCATCAGTGTCTATCCTGCGGCCATTGCGGCATTGCAGGATTTTCGGCAGGGTGGGGGACAGGTTTGCCTGATGACCAATGCGCCCCGGCCAGCTACGCAGGTGGCGCATTCGTTTGACAGGCTCGGCGTGCCTGACGATGCATGGGATGTGATCGTCACATCTGGTGATGCCGCACAGGATGCATTGTTTTCTGGAGCGGTCGGACGCCGGGTCTGGCACCTTGGTCCGGCCAAGGATGATGGCTTTTTCGATCCGCCTGCCGAGTGGAAGAACGCCCCGCCGATTGAACGGGTGGGACTGGATCAGGCACAGGGTGTGGTTTGCACAGGACCTTTCCATGATGAAACGGAAACACCCGAAGATTATCGTAGTCGGTTGATGATTGCGCGTGAGATGGGGCTTCGGTTGCTTTG
This sequence comes from Paracoccus sp. (in: a-proteobacteria), assembly GCA_047971845.1. Classification (GTDB taxonomy): domain Bacteria; phylum Pseudomonadota; class Alphaproteobacteria; order Rhodobacterales; family Rhodobacteraceae; genus Paracoccus. The sequence goes on from JBKEAB010000215.1 coordinate 3,008, forward strand.
TGTCAATCCCGATATCGTTGTCGATCTGGGGAATCGCCGCATTTACTGTGCCGGAGCGATTGCGGAATTCTATCAGCAGCTTGGCGGGGAGTCGCTGTATTTCGGCAAACCTCACCCGCCGATTTATGATCTTGCCCGGCGTCGGTTGGAACTGAAAGATGGTGCCCGGATTCTGGCGATCGGGGATGGTATCGGTACCGACATAGCTGGTGCGCTCGGTGAAGGAATTGATGCTGTTTTCATTACTGGAGGACTGGCCACCGAACATATGGGCGATGATGTTGAGAACCCTGATCAGGCTCGGCTGAATGACTGGGTTCGGCAGCGTATGGTGTTTCCAACCTATGCGATGGGGCGGTTGCGCTAGAGCGTTTTGCACGAAACGGGAATCCGAGGATTCCCGTACGGTCGAATTTGTGATTCACCATGATTGGAGGTGGATCACATGGGCAAAGCGTATTCTTCCGATCTGAGAGACAGGGTGCAGCGGCATATCGAGGCTGGGCATACCCGGCGGGATGCAGCCATCCGCTTCGGTGTCAGCACGAGCTCTGCGATCAAGCTTGACCAGAGGGTCCGGGCGACGGGCTCGACGGCACCGGCGCGGCAGGGGC
>JBKEAB010000216.1:0-34376 GCA_047971845.1 Paracoccus sp. (in: a-proteobacteria)
ACAGCGCCAGCGACCTGCTGCTGGACGGTAATCTCAACCTCGGCGATCTGGTCAATTCCGGATCCATCACCGTCGATGACGGCCAGACCCTGACCTCGGCCGATGTCGCAGAGAACACCGGCACACTGGAGATCGACGGCGACTTCACCGGTGCCATCGACAATGAGGGTGCTGTCGATATCTCCGGAACCGGAACCGTGACCGGGGATGTCGCCAACCTCACTGGCGGCAGTCTGAACAATGAGGGCAGCATCACCGGCGATGTCGCCAACAACGCGAACGCCTCTCTGGCAAGTTCCGGCACCATCACCGGAAACCTCGACAATGACGGCAGCGCGACCCTGTCGGGGGACATTAATGGTAATCTTACAAATGATGGATCACTGGAACTGGATAACGGAACCATTACGGGTTCCGTTATCAACAACGCTCAGACCAGCATCAGCGGTTCATCATCAATCACAGGCGACCTGACCAACGGTGGTACGATAAGCGGAACGGGCGGTTCCTCCAGCTTGACGGTCAGCAACGGAACCTTCCTGAATGATGGCACTCTGACAACCGATGGCAGCAGCACCCTGTCAATCATGGCAGATGATCTGCAATTCGGCCAGAATTCACTTGTCGATGGTGACAGGGTCCTGCTGAACGGGAACATCACCAACCATGGCGATCTGATATATGATGATGCCGCAACCCTGAATGGCGGGGGGCTGATCAACGCGGCTAATGGGGACGTCACGATTTCGGCAGCCGTCGATGGCAACAACTACAACATAACCAATCACGGCGATTTTCTGGTTACAACCGATGCTAATTCAGATGGCGATCTGCATAACGTCAACATCATAAACAATTACAATAACTTCGCTATTGATCCTGACGGATCTGTCAGCGCCACTCTGGTCCAGAACCATAATGGCGGAACCATGACTGTCAGCGGCACACTGACCTCCACCGGAGACGGAACTTCACCCGGTATAATCCGAAATCTGGATGGAGGCGTCCTGAACCTGACGGATGGGGAACTGAACGGCAATGTCCACACCGCCGGCACGTTTACAGGCTCTGGCACCATTAATGGTGCCCTCACTATCAATGACGGCACCGCAACTGTCCCTGATGGCGATACCCTGCTCGTGACAGATATTGTCCACAATCAGGGGCAGCTTGAGATCGCCGGAATGCTGGATACCAGCGAACTGAATAACGGTACTGCCGGTTCCGTATCCCTGGCAGGTGGCAGCGTTACCGGAAACGTCATCAATAACAATATCCTGACAGGTAGTGGCCTGATTGCCGGCAATCTGATCAACCGCGGTGAAGCTGATCTGGGCGGGACCGTGGGTGGTCATATCGAGAATACCGGAACACTGGGGACAAACGGCAATCTGGATGTTGCCAGCCTGACCAACAACAATACGGTAAATATTGATACCGGCGATACGCTGACCAGTGCAAGTGAGGTCGATAACCGGCTTACCCTGAATGTTTCAGGTACGCTTGATGGTGATCTGAACAACCACGACACTGCGACAACCACTCTGAATAACGGTACTCTTGATGGTGACGTCAACAATGCCGGAACATTGACGGGTACCGGAGACATTACCGGAACCCTGACCAATACCAGTCATGCGGATATTGCCGGCTCAGCCAATATTATCAACAATAGCGGTGACCTGCTGACACATAGCGACCTTGCCATCAACAGCCTGACCAATACCGGTTCAGCCATCATCCGTGACAATACCGTGCTGAGTTCGGTCAATGTCGTCGACAACCGGGGTCAGATGACCATAGCAGGCACACTGGATAGCAGCTTGGATAATGCTGCCGGGGCCGGTACGGCCCTTGCCGGCGGCATGATTGATGGCAATGTCGGCAACCTTGGCACGATTTCGGGTAGTGGTGAGATTACCGGAACACTGATCAATGATAGCCGTGTCCATGTCGGAACGAATGATGTCCTGACCGTCCACGAAACCATCAACCGTCAGGATCTGACGGTTCTCGGACGCCTTAAAACCGACCTGTCCAATGAATCTGGTGCAGGCACGACTCTGGCTGGCGGTACAATAGATGGCAGCATCGAAAATAACGGAATACTGACCGGCAACGGCACAATCACCGGGGCATTGACAAACCACACCGATGCCATGCTCAGCGGATCATTGGGCGATGTCGTGAACAATGGCCAGCTGAGTTCGACTGGCGCACTGGATGTCGCACAACTGCTCAATACCGGAAATGTTGACGTCGCAAGCGGAACGTCGCTGACCACGGCCAATCCGGTCCGGAACGAAAGCACCATGGCGATTGGCGGAACCGTCAGTGGCGGTATCGACAACGCCATTGATACGGCATCCATCGTATTGGAAAATGGCACCCTGAACGGACCGCTTGCCAATGCCGGATCGCTGACCGGAACCGGAACCATCAACGGGACTTTGCAGAATACCAACTTTGCTGATATCGGCGGAACTACAACAAACGTCATCAACAGCGGTGAGTTACAAATTGCCGATAATCTGAGTGTCTCCTCGCTGACCAATACCGGCACGGTCCTGGTTGAGGATACGGACAGGATCGTATCCGATACTCAGGTCGACAATGGCGGGAACATGACCATTGCCGGAATACTGGATAGCTCCCTGTCCAACAGCAGCAATCTTGCCCTGCAGGGCGGAACTATCACCAATACCATCACCAATACCGGCAATATGAGCGGTAGAGCCACTGTACAGGGTGCCCTGAGCAATGATGGTAATGCCAACCTGAGCGGCAGCTTCACGGATGTGGTCAACAACCAGAATCTGGAAACCAATGACAATCTGGAACTGACCCAGCTGACCAATAATGGGACCGCCCGGATCGAGGCCGGGCATACGCTGACATCGGCATCCGATGTGATAAACCATGGCAGTTTAACGGTTGATGGAGCGCTTGCCGGAAATCTGGAAAATATCAGCGGTGGCAATGTTGCACTGAATGACGGTACAATCACCGGGGACCTGACGAATTACAGTGGTTCTCAGGCACAGCTGGCCGGTACGGTCGATGGAGACCTGATCAACCTTGGCGGCAATGTCAGCCTTGGTCAGACTGCCTCGGTAACGGATAATCTTCTGGTCACCGGCAGCATCCGAAACGTGGCCACGAACCCCACCGATGCCGCGGATCTGCCCGATCCCGGGAACAAGGGGGTCATGACCGTCGCAAACGACACCATGATCACGGCACGGGGTGGCAGCACGAACGAAGCCGATGCGACCCTGAACATAGAAGGTACGCTGACCGGCAATGTCAGCAATAGCGGTATCTATAAGCAGACCGGTACCCTGGACGGTTCACTTCTGACCACCGGAGAGGCCAGTCTTGCCGGCCGCGTTTCTGGTGATGTCGCCTATGCAGATGGCAGCCTGAACATTGCCGACGGAATGCAAATCGGCGGCACTCTTGATCTCTGGCAGAATTATTCCGTCACTGACAATACCAAAATCAGTGCTGCGAAAACACAGGTCAATCAGGGGATCACACTTTCACTGGGTGGAAGCATCGTCGGAGGCGTAACCAGTGCCGGTACAATCACGCTGACAGACACAGCTGCAGCCATTGAGGGCACCCTTCAAAACAATGGTACTATCGACCTGCGCGACAGCAGCACCGACACCACCCTGACTCTGGCCGGGATGTCAGGGAACGGTTCCGTCCTTATGGATATCAGCACTGGTGCCGCCCCGCGGGCCGATAAAATCATCATGTTCGGAGGCAGCACCACAGGCAACGTACACCTGTCATTCAACAGCCTGTCCCCTCAGACCGGGGCAGCGTCCATCGGACAAAGGATTACATTGCTGGATGTCGACGAAAGCTTCGGTTCGGCAAACAACTTCACCTATACATTCGACGACCTTTCCACAGCGTCCGAACGGATTGTCTATTCCGTCGATCAGGTGGGTGACTTCGGTAACCTGACACTGGTCAGCCAAGTCAACCCGGCCATTGGTTCCATGTTTGCCAACGTTACGCTGGTTCAGTCACTGATCGGTTCCGTTATCAACCGGCCGACAAGTCCTTATGTGACGGGCCTTGCCGTAGATTACGGCGACAAACCCTGTGGCATTGGCGGCTGGGGCCGGGCTATTGGTGGCAGCACAACCGTTGAAGGCGATACCAACAACCAAGTCAGTATCCTGAAAAACCGTATATCATCCAGTTACTACGGCATGCAGGGTGGGGTCGATCTGGCCTGCTTCGATGATCGCTATGCCGGTTGGAACATGACCTTCGGTGTCCTGGGCGGGGTCAATATCGGTGATTCACGCCAACCAATCTATTCGATCAATGGCCGCAACTCGCAGGCAACCACGGGCATATTGTCCAGTATCACAAATGTGGACTTCCAGCAGAACTATGGCGGTGTCTATGCCACCGGCAGCAAAGGACGCTGGACTGCCGATCTTCAGTTCCGCGTTGAAAATACAGATTTCGAATTGGAAAACACCCCGGTTATAGGTTCGGGGCTGGGCATTCAGGATTCGGAGTTCTCCAGCAAGGGGACGACCCTGTCAGGTGCTATCGCCTATTCATGGCCGGTCAAGAATACCGGCTGGGTCCTGTCCCCGAATATGGGGTTTTCATGGTCGAAATATTCAACCGACAGCATTCGCTTTGACGACGGGTTCCTGCTGGAATTCGATGACAGCGAACGCCAGATTGGATTTGTCGGTGCAAGCATCGGCAAAACCTTCATACAGCTGGAAGAAAACTCTGCGCTGCACAGCTTTGCCACGGCAACCTACTATAACGACTTTGCCGACAAGGCCGTTTCGCGGCTGTCCAACGACTCCCTGACCGGTTTCACCACCCAGGTCATGACCTCGGATAACCTGAAATCCTATGGTGAGGTCAGTATCGGTGCCAACTATGTCAAAGTGCTTGATCCGGGCAGTTCGGGCCGGCCGCGGCAGTTCTCGACCAGTGCACGGATTGACGGGCGGTTCGGAGACAGCATCGAAAGTGTCGGCGTAACCGGGCAGCTCCGGTGGCAGTTCTGATTGCATCCTGCCGACAGATATTTAGTCTGCAGACATGATCCGGGCGGCATCAGGCTGCTCGTGTGAACTTTTACTCAGGGGGAGGCTGCACCAATGTCCTGGTTCAGCAAGGTCGCATGGAAAGAAGGGCTGTTCATGCAGCCTCAGCATCTTCAGCAAGCCGACCGTTATGTCGAAAATCTGGTAAATGCCAGAACACGGCTGCTGACCCCCTACCCTTGGGGCGTCAGTGATCTGACCATTGATCGCGACGCCTGCCAGCAGGGCCGGATCAGCCTGCGTGCCGTTTCCGGTATCATGCCCGATGGCATGCCATTTGATGCGCCGGGAACCGGCCCCCTGCCCGTTCCGGTGGATGTGCCTGATGACGCGGCCGGTCAATATGTCTGGCTGACCCTGCCAGACAGCTCTCCGAACATGCGTGATATGGCCCCCTATCAGGAAGAGGGCAGTTCAACCCGCTGGGGCATCCTGACGGAGTCAGTCAGCGACACATCCGCAACAAGCCGTAATGAACAGGTGCTGGAGCTGGCCGTTCCCCGCCTGGAGGTCGCCATCCGCAAGACCCCCCGCCCAGGTTATCAGAACCTGCGCCTGGCCCGCATTTCCGAAGTCCGGGACGGGGTTGTCACACTGGATGAAACCGCGCCACCACCAGCCTTGGTAATTGGTGCACATCCGCAGATTCTGGGTTATCTGACCCGCGTCATTGGCTGGATCGAGGCACGACTGGAAAGTCTGGCCCGCTTTGCAGCCGATCCGTCAGCAGGCGGCGGGATGCAGGCGGCAGATTATCTGATGCTGATGGTGCTGAACCGGAATATCGGTGTCCTGCGCCATCTTTCGAAAACCTTCTCCCTGCATCCGGAAATGCTGTACCGGACACTGATCTCGCTTGCCGGGGAACTGGCCACCTTTGACGGGGTGAATCGGATGGCAGCGGATTATCCCGCCTATGATCACGAAAATCCGAAGGAAAGCTTTGCCCCGATTGTGGCCGATATCCAGCGGTTCCTGTCACGTGAGATCGGCCGGGCCATTCGCCTGCCACTGCAACAGGTACGGCAGAATTCCTATATGGCACAGGTTGCCGACCGCAACCTGTTCCGCGAAGCCATGTTCATCATTGAGGTTCAGAGCTCAAAGCCGCTGGCACAGGTTCAGGCACAGTTCCCCGAACTCTGCAAGGTCGGTCCGAATACGCGCATGGCCGAAATCGTCAACAACAACCTGCCGGGGATCGAACTGCAGCACATGCCAAACCCGCCCCGGCAAATCCGGGTCATTTCCAGCCATGTCTATTTCCGGCTGGAAAAGAACTCGCCGCTCTGGCGCGAATTCTCGATTGCGCCTGCAGTAGGTATGCATTTTGCCGGCGACTGGCCGGATCTTCAGCTTGAGTTCTGGGCTGTGCCGGAGGGTTCCTGATGTCGGGACAGGATGACAATGGCGATAAGACGGTCTTTGGGCCAAAGCTGGGGCAGTATGATCCAAACGGCCTGCATCAGCCCGATCCTGCCAGCCCTTTTGGTCAGCCCGCGCAACCTGCACCACCATCCCATCATCCGCAGGGATATCCGGGCTTTCCGCCTTCCCCTGCCGGTGGGGATGACCGTACCGTCATCGGTGGATCAGTGCCTGCACCGGGCCAGCCATCTTCCCCCGCTTCGCCATATTATCCACCTCAGCCCAATCCCCCGGCAGATGGCAACACGTGGCTCGAAGCACCCGCATCTTCACCAGTGCCAGGAAATCCCTCTCCCTTTCCCTCATCCGGAAGCCCGGCCTATCAGGGCGGACAGTATCCTGCACAACCAGGCCCAACTGGCGGAGCATCGGCAAGCCCGTTTGATCAGTCAGCACAGATCGGGCGGGCACCCGGCCAAAGCGATAACGGATTCTTTCCGCAATATCATCAGCCTGATACCACCCCGCGCCATCAGGCACCCCGCATCCCCCTACATGAAGCATTGCAGGTTCGCGATCTTGGTGCGGCCTCTTCCTCAAACCCGCTGCTGGCAGCAGCGTCCAGCCTGCTGATCCTGCTCGGCCGTCTGCGGACCGGACTGGTTGAGTTGCAGGTCGCCCCTCTGATGGAGCACGTCACCCGCGAGATTGAGCGCTTCGAACAAAACGCCCGGACTGCCGGCGCTGACCAGCATGAAATACTGGTCGCAAAATATGCATTATCCGGCACCGCGGATGATATCGTCCAGAACCTGCCCGGCGCAGATCGCGGCAGCTGGCAGCAATATTCCATGGTCGCACGTTTCTTCCATAAGCGCGATTCCGGTGTTGGCTTCTTTCAGGAGGTCGAAAAAGCCCTGCAGGCCCCGGCACAACGCTACAACCTGCTGGAATTGATGCTGGTCTGCCTGTCACTGGGTTTCGAGGGGCAGTTCCGGACCGCACCCAATGGCAGTGCCCAGTTGGCCCGTTACCGGGGCGCAATCTATGAAAGCCTGCGTCGCGTCAAACCACGCCCGGACGAAGATATCTCGGCCATGTGGACCCCTGTTGAACAGGGTCGGCGCCGGCGGTTCGGGAATGTCCCCATCCCTGCCCTTCTGGGCATCAGCGCATTAGCGGCACTGGCAATTTTCGCCACCTTCTCAACCCTGATCAACCGGGACGGTTCAGCCGTGGCCGCAGAAATGCGGGCACTGCATCAGGGTGCCCCGGCAATTCAGCTGGACAGGACCACTCAGGTCATATTCGAAGCCCCCGAATCCACCCAGCTTCAGCGTATCCGCGACGCTCTGGCCACCGAGATCGCGGATGGCCGGATGGAGGTCGAACAAAAGGGCAATTACATTGCCATCCGCGTCGGAAATCTGCAGCTGTTTGACAGTGGAAAAGTCACCGCCAAGCCCGGGTTTGCCGATCTTGCCGCCCGTATTGCCTCGGTCCTGAACAGTGAACCGGGACCGGTCCTGATCGAAGGCCATACCGACAGCGTCCCGCTTTCGGGGCGCGGGCAATTCAAGGATAATTACCAGCTATCACAAGCGCGGGCTGACGCGATTGCCGAAGTCCTCAAACCGCAACTGACCGATCAGGATCGGGTCACGACAGAAGGTCGTGGTGAGGACGATCCGGTTGGTGACAATTCCACCCCTGAAGGTCAGGCAAGTAATCGCCGTGTCGAAATCATGCTGGCGCGTGAAGGCACTTATGGCACCCCGGCCACCTTCACCCCGGAGGTCGAAAATTGAGACTGTTTGGCTTCTACGTCCCGACACCACGCTGGAAAAAGCACGCCTGGTGGCGTTGGCTGGTCACCATTCTTGGCATTGCCGGACTGTGTGCTGCAATCTGGATCGGCGGACCGATGACCGGCTGGGCACCGCTGACCGGCTTGTGGTTGCGGATTACGCTGATCACACTGGTTCTGGGAACCTTCTTCCTGATCATATTCATCCGCTGGCGTCGTCGTGTACGCGCCGCCCGCGAGATCGAAAAAGCCCTGATCCCGCCAGAGCCTGAAGGCGACGGCACCGTCCTGTCCGAAAAGATGCAGGAAGCTCTGACAGTCCTGAAGAAATCAGGCGGGTCCAGCTCTCTTTACGATCTGCCATGGTATGTAATCATTGGACCTCCCGGAGCCGGCAAAACCACGGCAATCGCAAATTCCGGACTGGAGTTCCCCTTGGCACAAGATAAAGCCCTGTCAGGTTTTGGCGGAACACGGAACATGGATTTCTGGTTCGCCGAAGACGCCGTCCTGATCGATACGGCTGGCCGCTATACCACGCAGGACAGCGATGCGATCACCGACAAGGCCAGCTGGGATTCCTTCCTTGACCTGCTGAAAAAGACCCGGCCAAATCAGCCAGTCAACGGCGTCATCCTGTCCTTCTCGGTCGAAGACATGCTGACCGACGATCCGGAAACACTGGCCCGGCATGCCGAAACCGTACGCGCCAGGCTGGCCGAACTGCATGACCGGCTGAAAATTAACTTTCCGGTTTACGTCATGTTCACCAAGGCCGACCTAATTGCCGGATTCCGTGAATATTTTGCCTCCTTCAGCCAGAACCGGCGCAAGCTGGTCTGGGGGGCAACGTTCCAGACAGATGACCGCAAGGCAATTACGCACGAGGCCGTACCCGCCGAATTCGACCGTCTGGTTGCCCGGCTCTCCGAAGAGGTCCCTGACCGCCTGTCCGAAGAACCGGATGGCATTTCACGCATCGCCATTTTCGGCCTGCCCGGCCAGATGACACTTCTGCGTGACAATATTACCAACTTCCTGCGCCGGATTTTCGAGCCGACACGCTACAAGACCAACGCCATTCTTCGCGGCTTTTACTTCACGTCCGGAACACAGGAAGGCACACCCATTGACCAGGTTCTGGGGGCAATCCAGACCAGCAGCGACGGCCCGTCTGTCTTTCAGCCAGCCTTCATGTCAGGGCGTGGAAAAAGCTTTTTCATCCATGACCTGCTCAAGCGTGTCATCATTCCCGAACAGGGCTGGGTCAGTCATGACCGCAAGGCCGTCCGCCGGGCGATGGTGATCCGTACGGCATCACTCTCCGCCATCGCGTTGCTGACACTGGGGACTGCTGCCGCACTGGGCTACAGCTACTGGAAGAACCTTTCGCTGGTCCGCACGGCAGAAGCTGAAACCGCCGCCTATGCCCGTGCAGCGGTGGATGAACTGAACCGCGATGTCATCAGCGACACCGACCTGCGTCCGGTCGTCCCGCTTCTGAGTGATCTGGAATCCATTCCCGCCGGCTATGGTGACAGTCAGGAACCCAGCTTATGGGAAGGGTTGGGGCTGGATCAGCGAGAGCGCCTGAACAAGGTCGCCACCGATACTTATGCCGAAGCCTTGGAACGTATGTTGCGCCCACGGCTGATCCTTGATCTGGAACAGCGGATACCGCAGATCATTGCCTCTGGCGAAATGACCCAGATCTATCGGGCACTGAAAGTCTATCTGCTGCTGGGCAAACAGGGAGAATCGACCGATGATGCTGCCATTCAGGCTTGGTTTACCGAAAGCTGGTCCGATGAGTACCCGGGGCTGACAGGTGCAGACTTCATCCGCCAGTTGCAACAGCATCTGGCAGCCATGCTGGTCCTGGACGACAGCCGTGAAGCACTGGTCGGGCTGGACCAGACAACCGTGGATCAGGCCCGTGCCGCCATCGCACAGCTGCCGCTGGATGAGCAGGCCTATGCTATCATTCGCGATGGTGCAATTGCCCGTGAATTGCCGGACTGGGCCTTGGCCGGACAACTGGAAAACGGCGCAAGCCAGGTATTTTCCACGCGTGACGGCAGCGATATCAGCACGGTTTCAGTTCCCGGCCTGTATACCTATGATGGCTTCTGGAACTATTTTGTCGGCCAGCTGCAGGTCGTCGGCGAAGAGCTGCGCCGTGATCAGTGGGTCCTGGGGGAACAGGCCAGTTCAACCGATATCGAGCGACGTCTGGAACGGTTGGATCTGGACCTTCTGGAACGCTACCGGCAGGAATTCATCAACATTTGGAATAACATGCTCGGAAACCTGACGCTGACATCAATGGTCGCCGACAAACCACGCTATGCCGCACTTGGAACGGCAGCCTCAGCCTCGGCTTCACCACTTTTGCAGCTGGTTACCCAGGTTGACCGGGAAACCTATCTGACCCGTAAATTCGACGAGGCCGCAAAAGCAGCCGAAGAAGGCGCAGAATTCAGTGGTGACGGAGGTAACGGCCAGTCGGTTTCCGGTGCAGTCGGACAGCAGCTTGGTGCCCGCGCCCGCTCACGCACGACCGGTGCCACACGCATCATCCTTGATGCCGTTGCGACAAGCAGGGGCGGCGATGGCGGCATCCCCCAGATCGGTGGTGACGGGAGCAATGGCGGAGACGGTCTTGATGCCAACGTAATCCTGGAACCAGTCGAGAAAATCGCCAGTGAGTTCAATGACTGGCATGTCCTGTTGCTGGGCGATCCCGGTCAGCGGCCGATTGATACGGTTCTGGGTAACCTTGGGGCGATCTGGGAAACACTACGCCTTGCCGAAAGCAACCCTGAACTGCGCGAAGTCGTCCTGCCCGGCCAGCTGAACTCACTGACCCAGTACAATTCGCAGCTACCCGAAGTTATGGGCCTGATGATGTCACGCGCGGAAAGTGACTTCCGGTCCGGAGCCTCGGATGCCAGCATCGAAACAATGAACAGGGCACTGACTGATCGCGTCACCTTTGTCTGTCAGGATACGATTGCCCGTTCCTATCCCTTCGCGGATTCCGAACGCAGCCTGTCAATCGACAACTTTACCCGATTTTTCGGCCCAGGCGGGGTTATGGACAGCTATTTCACGGAATTTCTGGAACCCTATGCCGAACGTACCGCAGATGGGCTAACCTGGCGTGCAGACAAGGAAATCACTCAGCGGCTGTCCGTCAACACACTCAAGCAGTTCGAGCGGGCAGAACGGATCCGCCGGGCTTATTTTGCAGGCGGCGGCACCGAACCATCGGTCGAAATCACCGTGTCGCAGGCCGATGCCCATCCGACCATCGAAAGCGCGACATTGTCGATCAATGACACGATGATCCCGACAGTGACCGGTTCACTGCCCCGGACCGTCATCTGGCCGGGTGCGGGAAAATCAACCCTGCTGTCACTGATGCCAACACTGGACCGACCATCAATGATGCGTCTTGACGGCAGCGCCTGGACCTTCATCCAGTTCCTGCACAATGCCAGCTCACGCGAGCAGCGTGGCGATACGCTCCGCGCAACCTACATGATCGGCGGACGCAACATTACCTATGATTTTACCATCAATGCCATTGCCAATCCGTTTCTCATGCCGGAATTGAGGGAGTTCGAATGTCCGCAGAGCGTCGACTGAGCACCGCCGTATTCGGCAAACATCCCGGATTCGGGGATTTCCTGTCTGCAGGAGATCTGCCGGCTAATGGCATTCAGCTGATCATGGACCTGCTGGCCGACAGGTTCGGCATCTGGCGCGAAGCAGCCGGGCCAGACTGGCAAGCCATATTCGATGCCGCCCCTGCCCTGCGTTTCTGGATCGGCGCCGGACCCGGCCGTGGCGCATCCCTGCGCGGTGTTGCGGCCCCCTCACAGGACCGCAGTGGGCGCCGCTATCCACTGATCATCGCACAAGGCCCGGCAGGGACAGCACCGGTATCAGATCCGGATCAGACCTTCTATGAAGCAACCGAGACAGAGCTGATCCGGCTGGCCACTACCGAACGCTTCAACCCCCGCGACATCGCAGACCAACTGTCATCCAACCTGCCTGTTCCGGACGATAGTGGTACGATCTCAGGGGCAGGATTCTGGGCCGCCAACCCAAGCCGCCCCCCACAAGAACTACTCGCAGAGCTGGCTGCAACCGATTTTGTTCACGCCCAGGCCGGCCGTAGCTATTGGTGGTTTGCAGCGCGCCCGGAACACGGGCTGCCATCGGGAATGCTGGCCAGCGCCGGCTTGCCCGGCCCCGCTGAAATCGGCTGGCTGCTGTCGGGCGGCCGTACACACGGACAACCCGATCCCAATCAGCAGGGAGATAGTACATGAACCGCGGGGGGTACTCGCAACTGGTCTTCCGGACTGCGGCACAAAGCCATCAGGGCTGTGTCCGTACTCATAACGAGGATAATTTCACAACCATGTCCGAATTCGGGATATGGGTGGTCGCTGACGGCATGGGTGGTCATGCGGCCGGTGACATTGCAAGCACTATTATTGCCGAAGAAACGGCCTCTGTCGGGATCCCGGTCTCAGCCGCCGATCAACGTGCACGTTTTCTGGAACGGATTGACCGGGCACATCAGCGCATCCGCAACCATGCCGCTGAACATCACCTGACAACTGTTGGTGCGACAGTTGCAGCGCTGATGATTTTTGGAACCGAGCTCAGTTGTGCATGGGCAGGAGACAGTCGTATTTACCTGATGCGGAAAGGTCTGTTGACCGCACTCACACAAGACCACAGCGAAGTTGCCGCCCTGCTGGCCGAAGGCATCATTACCGAAGATGAAGCGCGGGTTTCACCCCGCCGTAATGTCATCACCCGCGCCATTGGCATCGGGACAGGGGCTCAGCCTGAAATCGTCACCGGAGTTGCACAGCCCGAAGATCGTTTTCTGATCTGCTCCGATGGCCTGACCGAGCATCTGGACGATACCGATCTGAGCAGGATATTGTCGGCCCCCGCAGAGACCAACCAGACGGTCGAAGCATTGATTTCACTGACGCTGGAACGTGGTGCGCGTGACAATGTGACGGCCATCGTTACAGATTGTATTGCGGCCAATGATGATGACCATGACAATGGTGTATGAACATGGCCGATAATGACGGCACTGCTGCTGAAGGGCCGCTGAAAGCCGAGGATACGCCACAAGATCTGCAAGCCACTGAAATAACTGGACAACAGGATAGAATGGCGACCCTGGCCGGAGATCAGAAAACCTCCGGTGGCCGGGCACATGAGACAGAAACCGCCCCGGATTCAGGTCAGGCACCCGGACACCCTGCCACCGATCAGATCGTTCCGGATCGGACAGTCATTGCATCGTCAGAGCCTCCACCACTGGAATCTACAGTCATCAGCGACACCACCCCGGCCAATCCAGCACCGCTCCCTGCCCGGCTGGTTGAACCCGGCACGCTGATCAACAACAATTACCAGATTGAAGCACTGGTCAGCGCCGGTGGCATGGGTGAGGTCTATCGCGCCATCAATGTCTTCACCGGTGATCCAGTGGCGGTCAAGGTCATCCTGCCCGAACTCGCTCGCGATCAGGACATTATCAATCTATTCCTGCATGAGGCCCGAATCCTTGTGCAATTGCGCGATGACGCCATCGTCAGCTATCATAACTTCATCCTCGATCAGGGCCTTGGGCGCTATTGCCTGATCATGGAATTTGTCGAAGGAGCACATCTCGGAAATCGTATCCGGGATAATATCGTCATGCCGGATGACGACGCAATCCGGCTGATGCAGCGGCTGGCACGGGGGCTTGGGCAAGCCCATGCACGCGGTATAACTCATCGCGACCTGTCCCCAGATAACGTAATCCTGCGTCATGATCATATAGACGAAGCCGTATTAATTGACTTCGGCATAGCACGTTCAACCGAAATCGGGGACGGACTGGCCGGACGCTTTGCCGGAAAGTTCAAGTATATCGCACCAGAGCAGCTGGGCCATTATGACGGCAATATAGATGCCCGGACTGACATCTACGGGCTTGCACTGCTGATTGCTGCATCATTGCGCGGTAGTCCCCTTGATATGGGCGATTCCGTGGTCACCGCCTCTGATGCGCGTCAGGCCATCCCGGACCTGTCGGGGCTGTCGTACCGAATATTTCCCCTGCTTCAGCATATGCTTGAACCCGACCCGGCCGCACGCCCGGAAAATATGGGTCAGATCATGGCCATGCTGGACGATCCGATGCGGATTCCGGTACGCTATCGCCTGCCACTTTGGGCCGACACAGCGGCCACAAAAATATCCGTTGATGAAACAACCGGAATATCGGAATCTCCTTTTGGAGCTCCAGTAACCCCATCGGCTTCGATCCCGCCACCACAGCCCCCCCCTGTCACACGCCGGCGGGCCTGGCCTGTCGTCGTCGGAGGAATACTGGCCCTTTCCCTTGTCGCAGGGGCCGGATGGTACGTCTTGCGTAACCCCGCTGCACCGATCTCACCAGACACGGAAAATACATCATCCGCTGCCGAGCCCCCTACACTGCCACCACGTGATCCTGCCAGCCGTGACGGTTTTCTGGCCTCCCTGGAATTGGGTGATTGTGTGACAGCCCAGCGTATCACCGCCGGAATAGGCTCCGGCATGATCGAAGTGCTGGCCCCCCGTCAGATGGACATTACGGAATTGCAGAATGCCTATGCCACAGCCTTTGGCACACATCCGGCAATTACCTTCCGTCGCATTACCAAAGCACAATGTCCAGCCCTTGATTTCACCCGGACCCTTGCCGGACGGGTTGCAATACCGCCCGGCATCAGCACTGACACCCGGATAACGCCCACTGGCTTTCAGGTGGAAGCACAGATCACAGGAACCGGTGACCGGAACCTTTGGATCGTATTGGTTGCCCCTGACGGTGCAACCTATGATCTGACAGGCCAATCCCGGGAAAACGGTGATGGCAGCATCAGCGTGGGGGCCGCAATTGATATGCCGGAGGGGGCAGCACCAGGAAGCGAGCCTTACCTGCTGCTGGTTGTCACCTCATCCCAGCCGCTGGTCGCAGTTGCAGCAGCACCAGCCGGGATCAATGCCGAAACCATCCTGCCAGCCGTACTGGCTGAATTACAAGGCGATGGGGATGCTGCTGTTGCAAGCCTTGCCGCTCTGGAAATATCGCAACTCATCACCACCGAGACAGATGAATCAACGGACACGGCATCAGCACCGGATTGATGGGCTATTGCCGCGGCGCAACAAAAACTGTCCAGTTTTCCTGCCCACCGGTATCAACCTCGTAGAAACGGGCATCCAGATAACCGCGAATCAGACAGTCCTGCTGTCCCTCAATGGCAAACTTCCGGGTCCCGACACACATCGGGGTCGCCCCCCAAAGCGCTTCATTGCCAAAAACATCTGCGGCAAAGATATAGTAAGACTGTGCTCCCAGGGGATTACGCAGCAGTGTCGCACATTGATTGGGTGCAACCCGCCACCAACCACGGGTTGCATACTGATCCCCCCCGGCCGGCTCACCAATTGCAATATTGAGCACATCGAAGGACTGGTTGCACAAGCTCAGCTCAGCATTGGATATACCCGGGACAGATACGCAAAACCCGAACAGCATCATTCCTGCAAACCGCAGATTTTGCCACATTTGCTTACCGTCATTCATTGAGCGCCCTGTTCACCTGTGTTAGCGTTCTGGAAGGAGTTTGGTATCATGAACCTTATAGTGACCGTCGGTACAAGTCTTTCAGCCGCAGCCATTGCTGTCGGGTTTGCCATTGTCGCAGACAGGACGCTGAGCCGTGAGAACACCGATACCTCAACCCGGCAACCTACCCCTGTCATGCCTTCACGCATCGCGCCTGACCTGACACCGGAGGCCGCGACTCCCATGACAACAGCCATTCAGGACACTGCTGTCACGACCAGTCCCGCACCATTCCTGCATGAACCTGACACGGAAACCACAACGGAAGGTGATGCCCTGACTCTGGCTCATACCGATTCGTCTGCTTCCGGCCCGTCCTTTCCCCCTGCCCCCGAAGCAGCAGAGAACATCAGAAATACCACTGGTCCTGCCACAGACCCGGCATACCGGGACAATGCAATCCTGTCCCCAAACATATCAACTGCCGGTCCGGGAACCATATATGGCACCCGCGCCACAACCGAAGCGCTTGTGATTGGTATGCCCTCTGTTAAAGCCAGCCCGAAACCGGCCCCTCCGTTTGAACCAATCCCGGCATGGCGTTTCCAGAACCTTCCCCTGATCGGGGTTTATCGCTGAAAGGAAAGAAGTAATGTTTGGCGCAACCATTATACGGGTTGCCGGCGCTGTTATAATGTCGGCTGGATTGTTCATGGCGCAAGGTGCCGGAGCCCAGGGCGCTGAAACCGTACAGGATACCGATGTCAGCACGGCCAACCCGATCCCCGCCAAACCTTCCGAAAGCGGTGTCCTGACCATGGAACTGAACCGGGCAACCGATAGCGACAACGGGGGCTGCGTCCTGCTGGTAATGACGACAAACCGCTTGCCTCAGGGACTGAAGCGGGCCGCATGGCAAGTCGCCATCTTTGACCAGAGTGGCGTCGTAAAAGCTCTGCCGGTTCTGGATTTCGGCAATCTGATCGCAGGCAAGACCAAGATCGGTGTGTTCCAGGTCCCTGACGGAAACTGCGCCTCTATCAGCCGCGTCGTAATCAATGATGTTGCCGAATGCACAGCAGATGATGGCAGCAGCCTGCGCGACAGTTGCCTGCGCCGGCTGGAAACCCAAAGCCGCAGTAGTATTGAATTCGGACTTTAAGCACCGTTACCCACATGAATCTCGGAATATTCCAGTCCCTGCCTGCGACAACGCTGGCTGTCTATATTGCCCTCGCAGCACTTTCACTGCTGGCTGTCACAGTTGCCATCTTCAAGATTACCCAGTTTCGCCGCATGGGGCTGGGCCGCCACAGTGAAGCCGAGGAAATTCTGGACGACTGGCTGAACGGACGTCCCGATGAGGCTCAGCGCAAGGCTACGGCCACCAATTCTGTGCTCTCGCGAGTCTTGCGGGCTGTCATGTCGGGGCTGCGAGCACGCCCGACCGATCCATCCTATGGTGAAGAACTGGCCCGCCAGAGCGCCCTTTTCGAACTGACCCGCATGGGCAGCCGCATGCGCCTTCTGGAGGCCGTTGTACAGATGGCACCAATGCTCGGACTTCTGGGAACCGTCATCGGCATGATCGACGCTTTCGGGAACCTGGCCACAAGTCAGGCTGCAGCCGATCCACGACTGCTTGCATCCGGTATCTGGACTGCCCTGACAACGACCGCAGCAGGTCTGACCATTGCACTTGTCGCATACTTCATCGCAGCCTGGCTGGAAGGCCGGATCGACGACGAACGTCAGACCATCGAAATGGTAATCTCTGCCGCAATCCATGGCCGGGTTGGCCAGACACGCGGCTAGGGCGCGCATGTCCCAGACGACCGGCCAGAAGCATCACGGGCTGATCCTGCCCCGTCGCCAGCGGCGTTATCGCTTTTCGATGACTCCTCTGGCCGATGTGATGTTCCAGCTTCTGGTCTTTTTCATGCTGTCAGCCAACATCACCCCTTATTCCATGCTGGATATCCGCACAGGGGCAATTTCCGGCACCACAACTGCAAATGAACCTGATACCGGTACAAATGTGAAATCCGGTCGTAATACTGATATCCGGACAACCGCCGTCTGGACACTGGATGCATCCGGGGAGATTCTGGCCAGCGGACAGCACTTTGATGCGGAACGACTACCAGTCCTTGCAGACGCGCTGAAGACACAAGGCACAAGTAACGTTTTGGTTGTTTTACGCCAGGACGTTCCCGTACAGCGACTGGTTACGGTTTTGCAAACACTGGCCGCACGGGGAATTACCTCGGTTCAGGTCGCAGGCGGAGGGCTCTGATGGCATTAAACCTACCCCCCCGTCGAACAGAACGCATTCATATCGATACTTCGCTGTCAATCGTGAATATCGTGCTTTTATTGCTGTTTTTCTTCATGCTTGTCGGTCAGACAACCCAACCCCAACCAGAGTTGGAACTGTCCACGACCGAAGATCTGCCACTTGAACAATTGCCGACTCCAATTCTGATCATTGAGGAAAACGGTGACTGGCTGCTGGATGGTGATCCGGTTTCCCCCGAGTTGCTGCCTGCCGCCATGCCCGGAGGACCGGGTGAGGTACTGCACCTGATGATTGACCGCAATGCGCCAGCCCAGCTACTGGTCACTGCGCTGAATCACCCTGTCCTGACCGAATATGAATTGCGATTGGTAACCCTGAACCAGCAGGATACCACCCCATGATCGGCGAACATACAGACGGCTGGAAATGGGCACAGGCTTCTGGCCTGTCAGTGACGCTGCATGTTGCCATTCTGGGCTATCTGGTCTGGCAGCCCAGCTTTGATTTCCTAATGGCAGCCCCCCCTGCACCACTTACCCAGATCGAGATCACGACACTACCCCCACCACAGACCACGCCCGAAGTTCCTCAGGTTTCAACAGAAACCCTGAGCAGTGAGACCGGAACCGGAGAAACGGAAACAGGACCTGATCCCACGCCTCCCGGCCCCAAGGTAATTACCTCTTCTGCATTGCCGGAGCTTGTCCCCCCCGGTCCCGAAGACACGCTTCCAGTCCCCACACCCGCCGACTACGAAACAGCCGTGCTCAGCCAGCCCTCCGGTCAGGCCGGGAATGATCCGTCCGCCCTGCCCATTCAGGCCAGTACAGCAGAAGCCGAACCCCTTGATCCCCGCCTGCTGGAACTGATCGGGCGCATTCGCGACCGCCTGACCGAACCATGCCTGCTGGCCCTGCCCATGCGACGCGGAGAAGGAAACCTGCATCTCAGCGTTCTTTCCGACAATGACCACAACATCACCGCCCTGACAGACAGCCTGACAGCCGGAATCGAAGGTGATATCACACGTGAGGCCGTTCTGCTTGACCCCCGACAATGCCCTGCCGCAGCCTTTGCAAGACGCGATCAACATTACCCGGTCTTTGGGTTGGGACTGCAAATCGACACGCAGACCATCATACGCGGAGGCACATTACATGGGCAGATCAGCAATGGCGCAGGGTATTATCAAACCTTGCTATTGGTTGACGAAAATGGTGTCGTCCATGACCTGCGCCGTTTTCTGGTCAGTTCATCCCGGATGACACGTTTTGATTTCCCCGTCGCCCGGTGGCGTGCGCCGCGTGACACCCACCAGCTTCTGATTGCCATCGCAACACCTGCACGTCCCGATACAATCACGGCACATGCAGGTAAGACGGCCGACAAGTTCTTCGACGCATTGTTTTCCGAAATCGGACAGAATGCGCTGATCGGCATTACCAGCTTCTATACCCAGTAATCAGACAGCCATCACTGCCTGCAGCAGGTCATCCCCCATTCCACGCCGGACCATGATACGGACGATGCCATGTCTATGGACCTGACATGTTCTGCCACCGCGGGCAGCCATTTCAACACCCGGACGAAAATAATCCGACCAGACAGCATCCAGAGGCTGCGGCAAGGCAAACTGACTGGCCTCACGAGCCAGCAACTGGGCAATTCCCGGATCACGGATAAAGACTTCAGGCCGGGACCGGGCTGCACCGATCAGGGATGCACGATCGGCATTCGCATCAAACAGTGCAACCACTGCAACCATGTCTTCCAGAAAGCCGATAGCCCCAAGCCGCACATCGTCATTGTCATTTATCAGCACCCAGTCAATTGATTGTGCCATACCCGAACCTCCTCAATGAAAATCGTAATTGTAACCACTATCAGCAACGCGGATGGTGACATCCGACATCTCTTCTCCGCTGACCATACGCGCCAAAACCTGACGTGACAAATCCGGCAGGATCGAGTTGGTAATGATGTTATCAATCATGCGCCCGCCACTATCGGGATCTCGACACTGATCGACAATGTGATCAACCACCCCATCATTCCAGATCAGGCTCGTGCCATGAGAATCACGCATCCGACGTGCGACCGAGCCCAACTTGAGCCGGGTAATCCCGGCCAGAACCATCGCAGAAAGCGGAACATAAGGAATGGTCACGATCCGGCCAAGAAGGGCTGGCGGGAAGGTGCCCAGCAATTCTTCCTTCAACGAGGCTTCCAGCGTTTCGGCGTCGGTGATCTCACCTTCCGGAGCAAGATTCATGATCGTGCCGGTTCCAACATTCGACGTCATCAAAATCAGCGTATTGCGGAAGTTGATCGGCCGGCCATTGCCGTCTTCCATCCGCCCCTTGTCAAAGACCTGAAAGAACAGCTCATGCACGTCCGGATGTGCTTTTTCCATCTCGTCCAGCAGGACAACGGAATAGGGTTTACGACGCACGGCTTCGGTCAGGCGACCACCTTCGCCATAACCCACATAACCGGGAGGAGCCCCTTTCAGCAGGCTGACGGAATGGGCTTCCTGAAATTCGGACATGTTGATGGTGATAACATTCTGTTCGCCACCATAAAGCGCCTCGGCCAGAGCCAGAGCCGTTTCAGTCTTGCCAACACCCGACGGGCCGCAAAGCATGAAGACACCAATCGGCTTCTCGGGATTTGACAGGCCCGCACGCGCAGTTTCCACCCGCCGTGCAATCATCTGCAAACCGGGATCCTGTCCGATCACACGTTCCTTCAGGTGACCAGCAAGCCCCAGAACCGCCTGCAATTCATCTGCGACCATGCGGCCCGCCGGAATGCCGGTCCAGTCGCTGATAACAGATGCGACCGCCTGATCATCAACATGCGGCCAGATCATGCGTTCATCGGGATGGATCGCCGAAAGGTCTGCCATTTTTGCTTCAAGATCAGCCCGTATGGCCGCTTCGTCAAAATCCTCACCCTCAGTTTCGGCAATGCTGCGGCGCAAATCAAGAATACCATCAACCAGCACCCTTTCGCCTTCATAGGCAACCTCAACCTTAGCCAGCTCAGAGGTCAGCTTTTCACGCTTCTCACGCGCCTCGGAAAGACGGGCTTCATCCGTCGAACCCAGTTCACGTTCTGCCTCCTTGGCGGCAATTTCAGTATCCAGGGCAGCGATATCAGCCCGCAGATCGGCAAGCCGTGCCGGAATTGCCGACTGGCTGACCGCAACACGGGCACAGGCGGTGTCCAGCAGCGAAACCGCTTTATCGGGCAATTGCCGCGCCGGAAGATAGCGGGCAGACAGCTTTACGGCAGCCTCAACCGCTTCATCAGAAATTCGGACCTTGTGATGGGCCTCCATCGGCCCCAATAACCCGCGCATCATGTAACAGGCCGTCTCAATGGAGGGCTCATCCACCGTAACGGGCTGGAAACGCCGGGTCAGGGCCGGATCCTTTTCAAAATAGTTGCGATATTCAGCCCATGTTGTCGCACCAATGGTGCGTAGCGTGCCACGCGCCAATGCCGGTTTCAGCAGGTTGGCAGCATCCCCCGTGCCAGCCGCACCACCAGCGCCGATCAGCGTATGAGCCTCGTCAATGAACAGGATGATCGGCACCGGACTGGCCTGCACCTCATCAATGACGGAGCGTAAACGCTGTTCAAATTCGCCTTTCATGCTGGCCCCGGCCTGCATTGCACCGATATCCAGCATATGAAGCCGCATCCCCTGTAGGGTTGGCGGAACCTCATTTGCTGCCAGTTTCTGGGCAAAGCCCTCGACCACGGCCGTTTTACCAACCCCGGCCTCACCCGTCAGAATCGGATTGTTCTGACGCCGGCGCATCAACACATCAATGATCTGGCGGATTTCGTCATCGCGCCCGACAACCGGATCCATTTTCCCTTCTGCAGCCTGTGCCGTCATATCAACAGAAAAGCGGCCAAGTGCAGTTGAAGGACCTGGACCTTCCCTTCCGGCCCCCGGTGCAACAAGCCCCGAGCCATCCATCGGGCGCATGTCCTCTTCTTCGGACCCGGCCCAGAGGCTACGCGCCTCCTTTCCGATCTGATCAGCAGAAAGATCTGCAAAGAGGGGAGAATAGGTTTCGACCTCGCGGCGCAGGGTTTGATCGTTCAGCAGGGCAACCAGAAGATGACCGGTACGGATCTGGGTTTCACCAAAGAACAGGGTGGCATAGGTCCAGGCATGGTTCAGAGCATCGGCAAGGCGCTCTGAAATACCGGGTGTTTCAGTCACATTCTTCTGCAAGCGGGCTGTTGCCTGATTCAGATCCTTCAGCACCCGTCCCCGGTCCAGACCCAATTCACGCAGCGTTACCGAGATATCGCAATTCTGGTTGGAAGCGGCATGGAACAACCAGTGGCCCAGTTCAACATTGCGGTTCCCGTCACCACGAGCCTGACGCATTGCCTGCAAAAAGGCGTCATAGCCGACGCGGTTCATCTTACCGGCAAATTTTTCAATCGTAATTGCAGTCATGCGTTGCCTCTGGGCCTTGCGGTTTCGGGATCAATCTGAAAACGGGCAACCTCAACGAGGATACCCTCGGGATCTTCTGGCGGGCTGATAGCAGCCAGCCAGCCAATGGAAACGGTCTGCCCCAATGAGGCAGCAGGAATCTCGGAAGGTGGCAGCTTCAGCGCCAGCTCTACCTCATAGGTGCGGCCGATATACCAGAATATCAGATTGGTCAGCATCCTGTGCTCCTGACCACCAGGCAGGAAGCTGCGATAATGATCGGCATCCGGCAGGTCCAGATGCAGACAAATCTTTTCACTGACCGAACGGACGCGACTGCCCAGATAGGTATTCTGACCAAGCGCCCCACCCTGTCCCAGTCCGGCCAATTCATCTGCTTCAAATTCCAGCCATGAGGGAACATGTTCCTCAACTTCGACCCTCAGGCCAAAATAGCGTGCAATGATCTGCTGCAACCGTATCGCACTGCGGACCCGCCCGCCAAAGATCGAAACCAGCGGCAACCGGGCAATATCGGGAAAATCATCATGATTGACAAAGGCCGGGCTTCCCGTACCGGACACAGCCGCAATGTAACGGGCAAAGCGATCTTCATCCGGACGGTCGTATTGGCTGATTGCATGGCTGTCAGACCAGGCACGAAAGAACAGCTGCAAAAAGCGGGCCGAGAAGATATTAGCAAACCGGACAAAGCCATCCTGTCCTTCATTCTGCCAGCGCTGCGCTTCTTCCGTCGTATTCAGCGGTAAAGCCCCAAAACCACCGAACATGCCCCAGAATTGCGGGCGCAGGGCAACTCGTCCCAGCTTGTCGCGCAGAGTATCAGCCGGGCGTTCCGGATCTGCCTGAAAATCCGAACCGGGAAATTCCAGCCTTGGATTTTGTGCAAGATCAACAATCTCATCGGCCAGATGCGCAGAACGACCGATGCGTGACCGGTGTGGAGTTTCACGTTCCAGCCGCCGTAACAGCGCCAGAAATCCGGCCTCATTCGTCACAGAAGTGGCCCCCTGCCCGAACGCGGTGGCCAGCGGCGCAGTATTCCGCGCTGACGGCTGATTGTCACTGTCTGTGAAAAGCTGTTGATTGATACATATTCTGCAAAGAACCTGTCCAGAACCACAGCCAAGGGCATAATACCCGACCCTTCAAAGGCTGTCTCATCAAAGGTAATGCTGATTTCCAGCCCCCGGGCAGGAAAGAACCCTTCTGGCCGGCGGATAGACCGTGTCACAGGCCGCACAGCCAGATCCGTAATCCCCGACAACTGAACCAGGGAGATATTATCCGACAGGTCTGCAAACAGGCTGAGGATCTCACGCAGGCTGGCAGCCCCGTCACGACCAAAGCGATCATCCAATCCGAAATGGTTCAGAGACAGATAGGAAATCAGC
The DNA here is from genome assembly GCA_047971845.1 of Paracoccus sp. (in: a-proteobacteria). Taxonomy (GTDB): domain Bacteria; phylum Pseudomonadota; class Alphaproteobacteria; order Rhodobacterales; family Rhodobacteraceae; genus Paracoccus. The sequence goes on from JBKEAB010000216.1 coordinate 24,105, forward strand.
CGCCAGTACACATCACCCTGCTGAGCACGATGCGGTCCGCCCAGTTCCGTTTCGGTCATCGCTTCCCGTGGGGGGGTCGGACCATTCACACAACGCAACCGCAGGCTCTGATCATTATCCATGTACAGGTCATCGGTCCGCGCCAATGGCAGGGCAATCGGCAGATGACGGTTCGAACAAAGGAGCCGCATGTGCAAACGCTGGGCGCGATGGCCTGCTTCGCTGACCGGAGGTTCATGAAGCGAAATGAAGGTTTCTGTCCCACGGTAATCACTGCGCAGACCATTACGCCGCTCCGTCGTGGTAAGCCGTCGTGGTTTACGACGGGTTGTATAATAATACACCGAGCGGGGCGTTTGTGCCGTCGGAGGCAAAGCATAAAGAGGATGCACCTCATTGCGCTGCTGCGATGTCCCCAAACTGGCATAAACATCCAGAATACGGTGCACTTCGATCTGGGTCAGGCGCGTGCTGTCCGGGGTTACCACATATTCATGATGCCGGTCGCCCAGCCTGATCTGGTTCGAGCGCTCTTCAAAGAGATTGACAGCCGCAGCACAATTAAGCCGCAGATCCTGTGGACCAATCTGCCGGGCAATATCAGCGTCACTCCGGTCAAATTCCAGCAATACCTGCGCTTCCGATGCCTTGACCCCTGCCAGAACCTGCCTCATTCCCGTCAGGCGAAAACCAAGGAACTTGCGCGGGAAGGCAAAGAAATCCCGCATCAGTGCAAAACCTTCAAAGATCCGACTGTCACGGTCAAACAACAGCTCATCACTGTCAAACCCGATCTGATCAATCTGTCCCGGATTCAGGCGCACAAAAACCGGATCGCCGTTCGGGGCCAGCCAGCGTAACGTTGCCTGCGTAACCCCACAATGTATCTGCTCATAAAGCGCAGCTGCCTGCGCCATATCCGCGCTCAGGTGAACACCAATCCGGTCAGTTTCCAGTGTGAAAAGATCCCTGCCCGCAATATGACGCAAATCCAGTTGCAATGCCGCACGTGTTGCCGGATCCGGATCCTGACCAAGTGCGCCAATCGGTGCTGTCCGGTCATGATAGGTTAAGTCAGTCAGTTCCAGCGGCAGGACCTCAAGCGGTGCAGCCAGTGAAAAGCGACAGACAATGCGCTTATCGGCATCACGGAACGGCGCTTCCATCAAGGCCCCGCGGCCATACCGGGCAACACCCAGATCCGGAGGAATGGTTTCCGGCAGCCGGGCCTGCACCAACATGCAACTGGGGACAGGTGCCAGTGCATCCGGGAATATCTGTTCCAGCAGCTCCGTGGTAAACCCACGGAACTCCTCATCCAGCTTCAGCTGGACCCTTGCTGCCATGAAGGCCGTACCTTCCAGCAGCCCGGCAACCATCGGATCAATATTGTCACGCAAAAGTCCACCAAGCCGGTCAGCCAGACCCGGATATTCATCGGCAAATTCCGCCGTGCGTTCATAAAGAATATCCAGCTCACGTTCATAAGCATCCCGAAAAGCTTTTTTCATGACTCGCCCTGCATCCGTTTCAGGGCGATCTTGCCCGCACCCGGATCAACTTCTGCATAAAATTGCAGTGCAATATCAGTGGGGTTGGAAATCATTTCTGCCACAATTTCAAAGTGAAGACGCTGACCCGAAGTCGGACCCGTTTCATCAACCCGCACCTCAATCGTCGATGGACGCAGACGTGGTTCATTGGCAATCAGGGTTTCACGAATAGCCGCAGCCATGTCACTCGGCGTCCGGTGATTGCGCCACAGGCTGTCCATATCCTGAAAGCCATAATTCACTACCGATCCTGCAACACGTGGCGTATGATCCAGCCCGACACTGACATCCAGCCGGATCGTGTTCATCAGGCTGGCAACATCAAGCGCAATGTTGTGCCGCAATGCCGTTTCATCCGTACCATCACGACGCTTCTGGCTGCGGATTGTCAGATCACGTTCACCATCCTGATAATGACGATCAGGATCACGACTGTCACGACGAACTGCAGAATCACGGAAGACATGCATCAACGACATCTCGCGCAGGCCACTGCGCGTAGGATCATCATTGGTAATCTTGCGATAACGTGACACCAGTCAATCCGCTTGGGTTCAGACACATGGACGCTTTACGCCCGGCAGATATAAAACAGGGCTGGCACAATATGCGCCAGCCCCTTTTTGACAAAATCAGGAAAGCGCTTAAGCGTTCCATTCCTTGTTTTCGGCAATATCCCAACCAGCCAGGGTCTCTGCACCGGCAGCGCCCGATTCTTCCTGAAGGGTATAAGCCACTTCGAACTTGCGGAAGTTCAGGGTCAGGGTTTCCTGAATACGGTCCAAGCCATCTTTCGAACCACCAGTGGTGTAGCTGGTGATCATGATATTTTCCATCTTGATGCGGAAATATTCAACCGGTGCAGCGCCGCCCGACTTACGCACGATCAGTTCACCGTTTTCAATATGCTCACCATTGGTGCAGCGCTTGATCAGGTCGTTCGATGCCAGATCAACATATTTGGTCAGGGTGATATCCTTGACGTTGACCTTGCCACCGCCGCCGCCGGAACCGACATGCGTGGTGCCTGACTGAGTCAGCGCCCAGTCCCATGCCAGAACATCAATTTCGTTGCGGTGCGTATCGTCCTGCGATTCACCTTTGATATTGTTCGAGAGTTTCAAGAAAATATCGACAGCCACGTTAACATACTCCTCTAATATGGCAGTCCGTTAAGACAGTTACTTGCCTTTCGGCAGCTTGGAGACGAGAGACATCCCGACGTCCATACCTTCAAGCTGGAAATGCGGCTTGAGATAGAACTTGCCCATGTAATAGCCTGGGTTTTCTTCGTCTTCCACAACTTCCACCTTCGCACCCGCAAGAGGTTTTTTTGCCTTCTCACGCTCGCTCGCACTTTCGGGGTTCCCCGAAACGTATTTATTTACCCAGCTCTGCAATTGTGTCTGAAGCTGCAGCCGGTCGGGGCTTTGACCGATCTTATCACGAACCATACATTTCAGATAGTGGCTGAAACGGGATACTGCAAAAATATATGGCAGCCGGGCCGACATGTTGTCTGACGCCGTTGCCTGTTCATCAGTATACTTCTTTGGCCGGTAGAGCGTCTGCGCACCAATGAAGGCCGCCTTGTCGGTATGCTTGCGATGGATCAGGCCGATCAGACCTGCTTTCGACAACTCTGCTTCGCGACGGTCGGTAATTGACACTTCGGTCGGGCACTTGAGATCCTTGGATCCATCACCCGTCTCAAAGTTATGGGTCGGCAGGTTCAGTACCTCGCCACCTGACTGCACACCGCGAATCTGCACAGTCCAGCCATGTTCCTTATGTGCACGGTTAATGTTCACCGCCATGGCATGTGCAGCGTTCATCCAGGCATACTGCTTGCCCTCATGCCCATCGGTTCTTTCTTCGAAGTTGAACTCCTCAACAACCGAGTTCGAATCCTGCCCATAAGGTTCACGCGACAGGACACGCGGCAGGGTCAGTGCAATATAGCGCGAGTTCTCGGAATCACGCAGACCATTCCATGCCGCATAATCAGGTGTATCGAAGATCTCCGACAGATCTGGCGGGGCGGACATTTCGGTCCAGCTGTCCATACCCAAAAGTTCAGGCGCAGCGGCAGAAAGGAAAGGTGCATGGGCAGCAGCGGCAACCTTACCCATATCGCGCAGCAATGCGACATCAGCACTGCTGTGATCGAAATAGTAGTCCCCGATCAGCGCACCGAACGGCTTCCCGCCCAGCGTACCGAACTCGGATTCATAGACCCGCTGGTTCAACGGTGACTTATCCCATTTTGCGCCGGGATAGCGACGCATCATCTGCTGAAGCTCTTTCTTCGACGCATTCATCACCTTCACACGAAGGGATGCATCCGTTTCAGAATTGTTGACCGTATAGGCCAGACCGCGCCATGACGATTCCAGCTTCTGGAACTCTTCATGATGGATGACCTCATTCAGCTGTTCGCTCAACCGCTGATCCAGCTTCGAAAGCATCGCATCAATCGTGTCTATCACGTCCTCGGCGATCAGGGTCTGATCATCCAGCGCTTCCCGCACCAGTGCCACGACAGCATTGTCGACCTCTTTCGCGGCAACCTCGGTACGGGGTTTGATGGTCTGTTTCAGGATATCAGAAAACTCATCGAGTTCCGAGAGGGCGGCATCGCCCGCAACCTGAGACTGGGTTTCCTGTGCCATTCTCAGCTATCCTCTTCCGGGGTGGCATCCTGTTCGCGATCAGCCAGAGCTGCCATCAGTTCAGGGTCATTCAGCAATTTCCGGATCTGGTCCTGCGCCTTTGGTTTGGAATTCATATAACGCTGGAGGTTGGCCAGATGCTGACGAGCCTCCAGAAGCTTTTTGAGCGCAGGAACTTGGCGCGCAACCTCTGCCGGGTTGAAGTCATCCAGGGATTCGAAGTTCAGCTGAACACCCAGCCGTCCGTCACCACCCATCTTGTTTTCGACATTGAAAGACAGGCCCGGTGCAATGCTTTTCATGTAATCATCCAGCGTCGCTGCCGTCACATCGGCAAACTCGCGGTCTTCCATGGCAGGCTTGTCCACCTCGGATGCATTGCCCGACAGGTCCGACATCACCCCCATGACGAAGGGCAGTTCCACCATCTTTTCGGAATCGTAAGGATCTTCGTAAGAGATATTGACCCGCGGCGGGCGGTTACGCTTCAAAAAATCAGTCGACTTGTCCGATGCCATCACTAAATCCTCCGATTGCGTCAACGAACGCAATTTCATCTACAGAGTCAATGCAGAAGGGGCTTTATCCTTCGCCCTGCTGCACTGGGGTCACAATTAATTCCGCCACAATGGCATCAAAGCGCTTGCTCAGCATATCCCGCGCCTTTGCCAGCAGCAGAGGAACGGGACTCGCCGGCTCATTTGCGGCATAATACGCTTCGATCCCCATCAGGCAAGTCGTCAGCCCGCGACGGTCGCTGATCTCTACAGGATTTGCCTGACTTGTACCAGCAGCTTCGGGACGATTTTCCAGCCCTGCCGTACTCAGCAACTTCAGTTTTTCCATCGGCAGCGAAAAGGAGCTGCCCTGTCCGATATTGAGCACGGCCTTACCCGCCTGCCCCGGCAGCAATGTTTCAAGCGCCTGAACCAATGGTGCCCCAACCAGAAGCCTTGCCTGTGTCACAAGTAAAAGCGAAGGGGACGAAGGTTCGTGCAGGGACAGCCAGGCCTCGGCCTGTTTCAATGCCGCAAGGGCGGCATCACGATCCGCGACATGTGGCATCCTGGCCGGGCTGACCGGAACATCGGGTATGGCTGGGACTGCGGATGACACGTCACCGGCATCGGTTTCGACCAGAGCCGGCTCCGCTTCCACAACCATATCGGCCTGATTTTCAGACCATGCCGGCAAATCCGGACGCGCCGATGCAATCATTGCCTGCATATCCGCAATGGCTGTACGCACGGCGGCAAGATCAGGCGTGAACGGCGATGAAGGATGCGATACCGCAAGCCGCGATATCTGATGCATGGCCCGGGCAGCGCGGCTCAGATCATCCTGAATGCGGGCAACCTGTGGGAGGTTGGCATCACTGCGCAACGGAGCCAGAACATCAGCACTGGCATCCAGCCCCTCTTCCGAAGCACGCGCATCAGCCCGACCGCTGGCAACCATGTGACGACGCAATGTCACATCCCCCGCAGGCAGAACCGGCAGATGTAACAGCGGCATGACAACTGCCGGCTGCACATTCAACGCTTCAATCGCGGCACGACGGTCTGCAACGCTGCCACCTGTCTGCGGGTGAACTTCTGCTGGCCAGATCTCCATCAGCGTGGCAGTCTGCTGAACGGCATCGGCAAAGTCTTCCAGTCGCCCCGACAAAATCGCAAAGCGCGCCAGCAGACTGGTCAGCCGCAAATCACGCGAGCGCATCAGAAGATCCGAAATCTGCTTTGCCTCACGCGCGAAATTTACCGAATGCGGATCAAATATCCGATCCTCGCTGCCATCGACGGCAAGGCCCGGCGTGAAATAGCGCTCTGGCAAACGGCCTTCGGCCTCATAATAGTAGTCGACGAAAGCGTCATCGTCCAACCTCTCCAGATCAGGTCCGCAAGGCGGATCCTGTTCACTGGGATCGGTTAACCACTCGAATTTCATTTGCGTACCCTTCACTTGCCTCTACATCATCACGGCAAGCGCCTTCGTCAACCCGGTTCATCCCCATGATTGTCAGCCGCACGATATGCATCGGCAAAGAGGCGGATAAATTCGTCCAATATCCCGTTCTCATGCGCCGCCTTCGCATCCCAGCGTTCCACATAACTGTCCCAGGCACGGGCCTTGCGCTGACCTGCCAGCCCGGAACGCCCTTTCATCTCGGCTTCAATCCGGCCCGGATCAAGATCCTGAAGCAATTCCGCCAGAGCGGGTTGCAGGGCCGCAAAAAGGGCCGCCTGATGGCGGGTCAGATCACCCAGAGCATCATCATAGCCCCCGGCCCCGACCATGAACCCGGCACGAGGTCGCAGAAATGACGCCTCTATCGCCTGTTCGGGTGAAGGAAGAAATTTCAGGGGGTTATTATCACTGGCACCACGCATGGTACGTTCACCACCACGGGTAAAGTGCCGTGCCGCCGAGCGGTCCCGCAAGGCTGCCATCAGGCGCGAAGTCGTGGCAGACATCGCCTGCCCAAGCCTTTCGGCCAGAGCCTCGGCCTCGATCCCCTCAGCCAGATCTGCCGGCAAGCCCGCTCCCTTGCAAAAGGCCCGGACAAACGCTGCGGGTTCCGGCGCCGTCACAACGGAAGATGGCGGTACAACCTGTGGCGCAGGGGGCAGCGACATATCTTCCCGTGCGGCCGCAGGACCGCTTGCAGGCGGAGCTTGCGGGGCCGCCGGGAAGGGCGACGCAGCCATGGCAATGGATGATGAAGAAAGCTCAGCCACTGGGGTCTGCGGCACAATTGCAGGCGGTTTTTCATCCTGATAATGCACATGAGGTTCTTCCGGGAATGCAACAAAATCACTGGAAAAATCAGACGCGACAGTTTGTTTTCGAACCGGCATCGGATCAATCGGGGACATGCTGCCTGGCATTGCCCACGGATCATCCCCAACGGGCATTTCAGGTGACGGGCTGCCGACATCATAGGCAGGCAGCGATCCGGGTGACATGCCGGGCTGAACTGCGGGCGCATTGATCAGTGCAACAATGATATACTGGCCAACTTGGAAACGGTCACCATGGTTCAGACGATGTGGCCCATCCAACCGATGACGATGCCCCTGCAGGAAAGTGCCATTGGTTGAACGATCATGAAGAAACCATCCATCACCCTGACGGACAACATCGAAATGATGTCCTGAAATATGCCGGCTCGCATCGGGCAACACCCATCCCATGCCAGCACTGCGCCCAACCTGTACGCCACCTTCAGGCACGGCAATACTGACCGGACCGCCATCATCCAGCACACTGAAGTTCTCTATCTGTAAAGTCAGTGTCATATCGCCTCAATACGCACGAAACAGCGTTTCAGCCACATTGAGAAAGCGTGCAAGATAAACCGGCCTCTGACGCAGCTGCGTCCGCGCCAGACAGGACAGTACTGCACTGTTGATCGCAATCGGTGTCTTGTGTGCCAGTGACGGCTCGGAATCGTTCGGCGCCGGCCCACCAGATGCCCAGCCCACTGCCAGCCCAAGCAGCACCGAAGGGCTGCGCACCGGTGCCCATAACGCCTCACGCATGATTTCATGGCGCCGTGTCGTGGTCGGACCGTTCAGCCAGTCCGAGATGTTATGCATCCGTGAGCGTTCACCGGAATCAAGATATTCCGCCATCATCCGCAGGCATTCGTATCCCCATCCCACCGCCGGAACCGGCAATGCGGCAAAGGCAACAAATGTCACAGCCTCTTCCGGTGTCGTCGATCCGCGCAGGCGGATCAGGAACTGAAGTCCGTTTTCATCGGCACGAGGTCGTGGCTTGACCAGTTCGGGCAGCTTATCCATCTGAGCAAACAGGTCTACCGGACTGTTCGTTCGCAGAGTCCGGCCAGGCGGGCGGGTCTTTTCATTCTCATTACCGGCAGTCATCAGAAGACTCTAAACTTAAATAAAAACTTTCTCGGAATCGCAGGTTGCCTGTCACACCGATGGTGTCAAGCCAACAGAAGTCCGCGAATCCCGAAACACATGCGTATTGCCTGTTCCTGTCGCCCGTGGCAACAGCCTGTCATCTGAAAGAAGAATAATGACTGAGCTTGCCCTGACCCTGATCCCGGATGGCAGCATGGAATTGTTTGCATTCTCCGTCCTGATCCTGTCCAGCTTTGCCGCATCCCTTATCACAGCAGCATTCGGGATCGGAGGCGGGGCCATGCTTCTGGCCATCATGGCAACACTGGCCCCGCCTGCCGCGCTGATCCCGACACATGGTGCCATTCAGGTCGGATCAAACGCCGGTCGGGCATTGGTCATGTTTTGTCACATATTCTGGCCAGCCCTGCCTGCCTTTACGGCCGGATCGGTCATAGGTGCCGTATTTGGTGGATCTCTGGCTATAACCCTGTCACCGGCATGGGTTCAGATCGGTATCGGTTCATTTATCATCTGGTCGGTTCTGGGCCGCCCGCCACGCGGAATGCATGACTGGCAATTTACCATAGGTATCTTTTCCAGTTTCCTGACTATGTTCTTCGGGGCAACCGGCCCGTTCATCGCGACATTCACCAGATCCCGGAACCTGCCACGGCACACCCATGTCGGAACTCATGCTGCATTGATGATCTTGCAGCACAGCATCAAGACAATCACCTTCGGCCTTCTCGGTTTTGCTCTGTCCGAGTAGTGGGGTTTTATCACCGCAATGATTGCCGCCGGCTTCTGCGGGACATTGATCGGCAAAACCGTCCTGAATCGGATGGACGACAAGAAGTTCCGGCAAGCACTGGACACGGTCCTGATCCTGCTGTCCCTTCGCCTGATCTACAGCGGGTTGCGCACTCTGCTGGGTTAGCAGAGTTCATCAAGACTAATCAGCGTTTTTGTCCTTGCCCCGCGTTTGCCGCCTTTTCTCGTGGTTTTGATTTTGCATGGCCTTGTGGATCGCCTTCTCAAGGGCGTCGTCGTCCGCCAAGGTCTGATGCGCCAGTTCGGTTTGTCTGAGCACCTTCCCGGCCGATTTGATGGGGCGTATTCCGGCAGCCCCCCGATCCTGAACCGGCAGTTGCGGCTTGCCGAGCCCTGGCCCGTAAATCCGATCAATCCCGGCCAGAAGATCAATGCAATCAGAGGAGCGTTTGCTGCGGGAGATCGTCACCATCAGGTGATTGGCAGCGAAATCGAGCCCCCTATTATGGCGATCTTTTGGGCCTGTCCCGGCGCGGGGATGCGCAGGTCAGTGCCTCGCTTTCATCCGCAAGAAGCAGCCGGATACAGCCTGCGCGTGATGTTTTGATTGTCTGGTCAGGCTATAAGTTTTTGATTTTACGCTGATACTGCGCATATTTTGGGATCAGGATATGCTTCTGTCAGCTTGATCCCCGGCTTTTGCCTGTTGTTTCATGAACTGCAGCCGCAGACCCGAGCAATCCACCGCCTGTCTATCCTGCCGCCCCTTCGAGCCGTGTGTCGCGGCCTCTTGCTCACACCCCCTTTTTCAGCGCCTTTGACAACGGCGACCGGCTGTTCGCGCCGCTCGACCTCCGCCGCCAACCACGACAAGGTCCGGTTCGGCCGATCCGCTGCCGGGGCTTCGAACAGGGGGTGGCCGCCGTTTTGGTCTTGACCGGCACGCCGTCACGCAGGAAGAACAGTCCTTCTGCCGGCACACGCTCGGGCAATACCTCGTCGCGGAGCACGGTGGCGGGCAACGCCGAAAGCCGCGCATACGGCGCGGCGAGGATAGTTTCGCGAGTGGTGGGCATGTCGGAATGATCTTCGAACCATTATTATAAAATTAGGCTCCAGTCTCGTTCTTTTTTATAGTCAGAAGAGGACAGTTGCGGCGAGTGCGACGGCGGAGAGGAAGACCTTGGGGCAGCTGTCGTAGCGGGTGGCGACCCGCCTCCAGTCCTTGAGGCTGGCGAACATGATCCCGATGCGGTTGCGGCGCTTGTCGTATTTGACCGCCTTCCTGCGTGACTTCCGGCCGGGAATGCAGGCCTTTACCCCCTTGTCTTTCAAGTCTTCCCTGAACCATTTGGCATCATAGCCCCGATCCGCCAGCAGCCAATCCGCCTTCGGCAGGCT
>JBKEAB010000217.1:0-10813 GCA_047971845.1 Paracoccus sp. (in: a-proteobacteria)
CAAGTTCTTCCTGAGTGCCTGGCCAGTGGTGGCGGCTCACCGGGCGCAGGATTGGGCCTGCACGCAGGGCATCGGGGCCGGCCTGTTCATTAACGAGGTGACGAGCACGAAGTGGCAGATCCTCCATCCGCTCGCGCACTGGCGGCACGGCAACCTCGCAGGATTGCACGGCATGGAGCAGGGCCGGTATGATACCATTGGTATCGCGGGCGGCTGTCAGGGTTCCTTCGAGCATCAAAATCAGCCTTGCCTTGCTGACCTTTGCTAAGCCGTTTGGAAGGGGGCGATATTGTCCGGTTTCCAGAAAATCTGCCAGCATCGCTTGATGCTCGCTTGTCAGCCCACGCAGATTGTTGATGATGATGGGGTTGTGGGCATCGGACAACTCCAAAACGCCGACCATCCTGCGACTACCGCCTTCAGGTTCACGACCGAAAAGTTGTTCTGCGACATTGGCATTGTTTGCCGGCGAAATTTCCCAGATATTGCGGGGTCCCCTACGGCGAATGCGATCTGCGATCAGCCGGGCGATCTGTTGGCGCCCCGTACCGGCTTCGCCAGTGACGATGATATGCGATCCTGACCTTACCAGTTTCTCCAACCGGTCGATCATGTCATTCATCGGGGCGGAGTGGCATTCGATCCCGTAGCGATTGCTGTAGCTTTGTAGGCGACGTTGCAATCGCTCGACACGGTTTTGCAAGACCTCAATTTCGCGGAAGGATTGGACTGAATTGAGCAGTGACTTTTCCAATGGTGTACGGTCGAGTGCCGAGCCGCCGATAAAGCCATTGATTCCAGCGCGGCGACAAAGGCGGTCGAGACTTGCTCCGCCCGATGTTGGGCCACCACCGAGGTAAATTCGCAAGTCACGATTGGGCCGTCGCACGTAGCGGACGATATTGCGTGTGGCCAGTTCAATCTCATCAAGCTTTTCAGCATTGCTGTCAGGTGTAGATTTAAGCGGGTTGAGGCTGAAATTGATGCAGATCGTATTCAGGCCGGCTGCAACCATTGCACTCGCGTCATCACGATTGCGCACGTAACCGATTGTTTCCATCCCTCGGGCGTGTGCCTGCACAAGGAAGGCGACCTCCCGTTCAAAGCCGAAACCGTTTTGTTTCAACATCTCTGCGCGTTCGCCAAGATGAAAGACTGCCGGGAAATTTGAGAGTCCGCGAATGCCAAGCTCTTGCAGTCGATCAATGAGAGGGTTGATTTCAAGCCGGGGATCAAAAAGGGGCAGGCCAATATAAACGGGTAATTTGGTTCTGGGCAGAAGCTCGGATGCGGCAAAGTCAATCGTGAATTCAACTGCATCATAGATGGGCAAGAGTGAAGCGGGTGAGGCAAGCCCCATGGACCGCAGCCGACTGGCGCCGAGGGCAAGTATGAAATCTGCTCCTGCATGTTCGACCGCCTGTGCAGCCATCCCCGAACCGACTGCTGCTCCGACGTGAAACCTGTTTGAGCCAGATGAAAGTGGCATTGGGTAAATTCGTCCCCGGAAATTTCCCAAATTTACCCAAGTCTAACGCAATACCCTCGTGATGCAATATGTAAATTCACGCATCGTTCTGGATAGGGCAAGGCAAACCCTTGGTTAATGGGAGGACCATATGAACTATCGATACTTTACGTCCATCACAGTTGCGGCCCTTTGCACCACGGCTCTGACCGCTCAGGCACAGGATTTTGACTGGCGCAAATATGAAGGCACCGAGATCACCTGGGCCTATGATATTCACCCTTATGCCGATGCCGTTGTAGCCTATTTGCCGGAATTTGAGGAGCTGACCGGCATTAAGGTGAATGCTGAACTTTACCCTGATGATACCTATTGGGGGAAGCTAAATATTCAGTTGGCGACTGGCTCGACCGATTGGGATGTGGTGGGTACTGGCGTTCAGACGGCATGGGATGTAACGCCGGCCAGACAGCTTGCACCGCTGAGGGTATTTCTCGACGACCCCAATATGACGAATCCCGACTATGACTATGAGGATTTTTTCCCTGCATTGCGGCGTGCTTGGACTTGGGATGTCGAGGAGGAAACGATCATAGACACGGCTGATGGCGAAATTTGGGCTATTCCCCATGCTTTCGAGAACATGCAGTTGATGTATCGCAAGGATATCATGGATGAGCTTGGAGTCGCGGTCCCAAGGACGTTGCCGGAACTGACCGAAGCCTGCAAGGCAATCCGGGCAGCTGATCCCAGCAAAACTCCGATGGCGGTGCGTGGCGTGCGCTTTTGGGCCTCTATTCACACCGCACCGTTTTCTATCGCACAATCTTATGGAGTGCGTGATTTCACCGGCACGGGGGACAATATCGACACAGGGTTGGATTCACCGGAATCAATTCGGTTCCACAAGGATTACGTTGAAATGATTCAGACCTGTGCGCCTGATTCATGGGCAAATGATAACTGGTATCAGGTGGTGGACGGTCTTTCGACCGGCAAGACTGCAATGGCAGTGGACTCGAATATGTTCGGGTTCTGGAACAATATTGAGGGTTCGTCGGAAGGGGCGGGGCAGATTGCTTTTGCACCGCCGCCGACTGCACCAGACAACCCGGAATTTGCTTCCAATACCTGGATTTGGTCGCTCGCAATCAATAACGCCTCTGAACATAAAGGGGCTGCATGGTACTTCATTCAGTGGGCGACCTCGAAAGAGATGAACGTGCGTGGCGCGACCGATGGCAAGCTGGTGAACCCGCCGCGTGTTTCGACATGGGAAGCTCAGGAATGGATTGATTACGCCACGCAACCCGAGTTCAATAATTTCTACGATATGTTCAATATCGTGCAGGAGAAGACTGCGCTGCTGTTCACGCCACGCTATGGCTTTGGAAGTGCCGCGAATGCATGGGCGGTGGCGATGCAGGATATGGTTGGCGGTGACGACGTAGAGGATCGTCTGAAGGAACTGGCCGACGAAATTCGCGAAGAGCTCCATTAGTGGATCTCTGGCATCGGCCTCCTTCGGGCCGATGCCGACCCGCAGCATCACCCATCGCCGGCCCTTTTCTTACATAGTCTTGAAGGAACACTTCACAATGTCAGGACAGCGATTCTTGTCAACCGTCAGGTCGAACCTGTTTCTCCTGATCACACTCCTTCCCGCAATCATTATTCTGGGTGGCTTTATGCTGCTGTTTCTCTGGGGGCTATATCAATCACTGACGGATCTGCGTTTTGGGCGTGCAAATGTCAATTTTGAGGGGCTGGGTAACTATCAGTACCTCTTCAATCGCAATCGGTTCTGGGATTCTGTACAGGCGACGGCCATCTTTGCGATCACCGCAGTTGTTGCCGAGGCTTTCTTTGGGCTGGCATTGGCCAAGCTTTTCAATATCCGCAGCCGCATGGCACGGATCTGCCGTCCCACAATTTTGCTGCCATTGGTCCTGCCGCCGTTATCGGTGGCATTGATGTGGACAACAATGATGAACCCTGACACTGGTGTGCTGAACTATTTTCTTGGGTTTGTGGGCGTAGAAAACTTCTCTTGGCTCTCCAAGGCCAATACTGCGATGTTTTCTGTCGTCCTGATCGACATCTGGACATTCACACCATTCTTTGCGCTCATTACCTTTGCGGGCCTGCGCGGTATTTCACCCGAAATTTTTGAGGGTGCGCGGATGAATGGTGCCAAAGCCTGGGGGATCTTCTGGCGGATCGAATTACCGATGGTTTTACCCTATATCCTGCTGGCCGCGTTGTTCCGTATCATCGACTCACTCAACCAATTCGACATTATTTTTGGCACCACGCAGGGAGGGCCGGGAAATGCGACCGAGGTGCTTTCTGTCGCGGCCTATCTGATGGCCTTCCAAAACCTCTATTTCGGTCGCGGTGCCGCAATGATGATCGCAAATTGGCTCATGGTACTGCTTGCGGCAATGCTCCTTGCAAAGCTGTGGCGTAGCGCCAGAAAATGGGTGGCATAATGAACCGCAACCAGATTTCTTTGTTCCTCATCCACCTGCTGATCGCCGTTGCCGTTGTCGTACTCTCCTTTCCGATTGTGTGGATCGTGTTGAGCTCTTTCAAAACGGCTGCCGATGTGAATGCTTGGCCACCGCGGTTTCTTTTTACGCCTACGCTGGAAAATTACAGGGTTCTCTTTGATCTCGCGGACGCAGATGCCACCAGCTATGGCACGCTTAAGGTTGAGTTCATAAAGCCGGTTGTGAACAGTGTCATTATCGCCTTTGGCGCAGTCTTGTTATCGCTGATTGCGGGTATTCCGGCTGGCTATGCACTGGCGCGCTTCGAATTCAAGAGAAAGGAAGATGTAGCCTTTTTCATCCTTGGTTTCCGCTTCGCCCCGGTGCTGCTTGTGGTCATTCCCCTGTTTCAGGTTTTTCAGACCATCGGCTTATATGACAGCTATCTTGGTATGATCTGGGTCTACCAACTGATTACGCTACCAATGATCATCTGGCTCACACGATCCTATGTCGAGGATATTCCTCTGGAAATTGAGGAAGCAGCAGCCATATGTGGGGCCTCTCGTGCTCGGATCATGCTCAAGATCGTGTTGCCGTTGTTGCGCCCAGGTCTGGTCGGAGCTTCGCTTCTGGTCTTCCTGCTCGCATGGCATAATTTTGCCCTTGGCCTGATCCTGACCGCTCAGAAATCGCCTGTGACGGTGGCTTTGCTCAAGTTGCTGAACCCCGGTGTGAGCTTCTATCCGGTGGTTTCAGCGGGGCTTGTCGTCTCGATGATTGTCCCGGTTGCCTTGATCTTCTTCGGACAAAAACACCTTGAGCGGGGCCTGACATTTGGAGCATTAAAATGACATTACCATTGATCTTTCTCGGAACGACAAATCTCGACATTGTCTTCTATTCTGGATTGCTTCCGAGGACTGGTCAGAGCCTGATGGGGAAGATCGAAGAATTCGGGGGTGGTAAAGGTGCCAATCAGGCAATTGCCGCCGCACGCCTTGGTGCGAATCCAAAATTTGCCACACTTCTTGGCGATGATGAGTCGGGCAGGATGCTCACTTCGATGCTTGAGGGGTTTGGAGTTCAGTCTGATAAGATATGCATGCTTGCAACACAGAAGACTGGGCGCGCGCTGATCTTCGTGGGAGGAGACGGGGCAAATATGATTGGGATTGATGCCGGAGCGAATGAAGCGTTTGGCCCTGAACATGTTGCCAATGCCCTCAAAGGGGTGTCTGACAAGGCGGTGATGGTCGTTGAAATGGGCCTTCCTGTTGAGGCCTGCCGTGCGGCATTTCGCCAAAAAGGCCAGCGGTTTCTGATCTTCAATCCCGCACCTGTCCGGGCGCAGCTTTCCGACGAAGACTATGCGGCGATTGATATCCTCACGCCCAATAACAGCGAAGCTGAAGAGCTTTCGGGTGTGAAGGTTACAACTATTCCAGAAGCCATGCATGCCGCAAAACGTCTTGTTGAACGCGGTACCCGTGGTGTGGCGATCACAATGGGAGAGCAGGGTGCTGTTTACCTTGATGCCGACCGGCAGATTCATCAACCAGCCTTTCCCGTTGCAGCTGTGGATACGACTGCGGCGGGCGATGCCTTTAATGGTGGGCTGGCGGCCGCCATTGCGCGCGGCATGGTGATTGATGATGCACTGCGCTTTGGGGTCGCCGTCGCCAGTCTCAGCGTGACCAGAAAGGGTGCGCAACAATCCATGCCAACCCATAACCAAGTCGAGTCCTTCCTCGCCGAACAAGGAGTTCACTAATGTCATTACCCAGTCTGTTGGGAAAAACCGTTCTGATCACCGGAGCTGCCGGAGGAATTGGGCGTGCATTGGTCAAAGGGTTTGTCAGTGCCTCGGCAAATGTTGTGGCTGCGGATCTTGATGCCGATGCGGTATGCAAAATTTTTGCAGGTGAGGCACAGATCTTTCCCATTGGGCTGGATGTAACTGATGACGTGGCGATCAGAACGGCCCTTGGCAAGGTACGTGCGCATTTTGGTTCCGTTGATGTTCTGGTCAATAATGCAGGGATTAAGTCGGGCGAAGCCCTGCTTGATGGTGATGAAAGCAAAATCCAGCGCACGATGTCGGTCAATGCCGATGCAGTGCTTCGGTTAACGCGGGCCGTTTATCTGGATTCGCTGAAAGATAAGGGCGGACGGATCGTCAATATCGGGTCGTCAATATCTTCGCGAGGAGCGGTGTTCAACTATCAGGCTGGAGGGGCAGATTACTGCTTTTCCAAGGCTGTGGTACATGATCTGACACAGCTTCTGGCCTATGAGGCTGCGCCGCATAATGTCACGGTCAATGTGGTTGCTCCCGGTATCATCCATACGCCGATGCATGGCCGTCCAGTCGAGGAAACTGAGGCTCGGCACGGTGGGCGTATTCCACTTGGACGGATCGGACAACCCGAAGATCTTGTTGGAGCAACGGTGTTTCTCGCCTCCGATGCCGCCGCCTATATCACGGGACAAGTGTTGCATGTGAATGGCGGCATGATCATGAATGATTGAGAATGATATGAAAAACTGGATCAGGATTTCCGCGATCATCAGCGATCTGGATGGTGTGACGTACCGGGGGGAGGATCCGATCCCCAGCGCTGTCACGGCATTTCAGGCATGGCATGAAATGGGCTTACCCTATGCTTTCGTTACCAATAATTCGACAAAATCGGCACAGGAATTCAGCGACAAGCTGAACGGAATGGGCATCGTGACGTCGCCAGAGCAGATCGTCACATCATCAGCCGCTACCGCCGCACGCGTTGCCAATGTCATCCCTGCGGGAAAACGAGTCTATGTGCTTGGTGCCCCTGCACTTGTGGATGCGATAGTCGCCAAGGGGTTCGAAATTGCGGATACGGATGTGGCTGCCGTTGTCGTTGGGCTGGATCGTGACTTCACCTTTGCCAAGCTTGCAGCGGCGCAGGCTGCCATTCTTGATGGGGCTGCATATTTCGGGACGAACCCTGATCGGATGTTGCCAAAAGGTGCGGGCTTCGAACCGGGCGCTGGGTCAATTCTCAATGCAATTGAAACGGCCTCGGGCGTAGTCCCGATAGTTATTGGCAAACCACAACCGGATCTGGTGTATATGGCGCTTGAGCGGCTTGGAACACCTGCTGACACGACATTCATGCTGGGTGATCAGATCGAAACCGATATCGCAGCGGGACGTGCTGCGGGTCTTAAGACAATTCTTGTGCGCACGGGCGTGCCGCCGAAAGATATCGATGGACTTGTCCCTGATTTCGACATTCGATCATTGGCAGAGATTCCCGTCTTGAATGATCAGAAAAGGAGGGCAGGTCATGGCTGACGTAAATGTCTCCAAGCTCGTCAAACGCTACGGTGCATTCGAGGCGCTTCCACTGATCGATCTCGACATAGCCAATGGTGAATTCATCGTGTTCGTTGGCCCTTCGGGCTCGGGGAAGTCGACACTTTTGCGGTGTATTGCGGGATTGGAATCCGTTGCCGAGGGTACTGTGTGTATCGGAGGCAAGGATGTAACCCATCATGATCCGGCGGATCGGGATTTGTCGATGGTATTTCAGAACTACGCATTGTTCCCGCATATGACTTGCCGGGCCAACCTTGAGTTTCCGCTTAAGACCGCAGGGTCTGATAAGGCGGAAAGCCAAGAACGGGTAGAGCGGGTTGGACGAATGCTGCGTATTGATCAAATGCTGGATCGAAAACCATCGGCTCTATCGGGAGGGCAACGTCAGCGTGTTGCCATTGGTCGCGCCATCGTAAAGGAGCCCAAGGTTTTCCTGTTTGATGAGCCGCTTTCCAACCTTGATGCAGAGTTGCGGATCAAGATGCGGATTGAAATTGTTAAGCTGCATCGTGAACTACAAAATACGATCATCTACGTGACCCATGACCAGGTTGAGGCGATGACAATGGCCGATCGGATCGTTGTGCTTCGCAGCGGTCGTATCGAGCAGATCGGATCGCCTTATGAATTGTATCATTTTCCTGCAAACCAGTTTGTTGCATCATTCATTGGGGCACCACAGATGAATTTGATCCCGTGTAGCTTCCATCAAGGCGATGCTGATCGCTCGGCTGTTTCGGTGGGTGATACGATCCCGGTTGATTTGCCGCTTGGTCCCGTGGCGGATGATGGTTGCGATGGTTTGATTCTGGGCTTTCGTCCCGAACACGCATCTTTCACAAAACCGGATGTGCCTGCTATCGAAATGGAAATGACAGTCGATGTGATAGAACATCTTGGTGCGGTGACAAATATTTACGGGACGATCCCGATGACAGCCACAGAGACCACCGATATAACGGTTTCAACCAGTGCGCATATGATCCATCAGGATGGTGACAAGGTCAATATCTGGGTCGCTACACAAGATACCCACCTGTTCCAGTCGGACGGTCAGGCTGTGCAGCGTCATGTTACGCCACCCAAGTGGAACTGACCTATCAGGTTCCGGGCAGAGTGAAGGCGCCAGTTGTCGCGCCAACCGGCTCGTGATGACCGTGATGGAATGGATGCCCCCTCCCGACGGCATCGCAATGTGCTATGTTGGCGATTGCATTAATCGACAAAGGAGAAAAGGGCATCCATGGAAGAGGGTCAGGATTCATAACCAGTAGATGACGAGAGCCACGAGAGCGATGGCCGAGAGGAGCACGAGCTATGCGCAAAAGTGGTTTTGTCGCAAATATTCTCGTTTGTTGGATACAAGCCTTTGGCCGGGCACAGTTATCCTGCGAGCACCGCAAACTGCTGAAACGGCGTCAGGCCCTTGGCAGGAAGCTGTCCTTTGCGGATCATGTGAGCAGTTTCGATTCCAGCCAGAGTTGCCTGGGCAGAAGCAAAGGATTTGAAGCCCGGCATCGGCCGGATGATCTTCTTGATGAAGCGGTGATCCTGCTCAATGATGTTGTTGAGATACTTCACCTGCAAAACCTCAATCAGCCAGTACCAACCGGTCAGGATCAGCGCGATGTTCATGTTGTTCAGCCCGGCCATGTTCGCACCGCTCTTGTCGATCACCACCTTGTCCGGCCAACCATTGGTCTGGATTGTCCGGACAAAGAATGCCGTCGCCGCAGTTTCATCGCGCCTCTCAGACAGCATGAAATCAAGGGTTTGCCCCTCTTTATCGACCGCCCGATAGAGATACATCCATTGACCCTTTACCTTCACATACGTTTCGTACATGCGCCAGGAGCGCCCGGTTGGTGATTTCCGTTTCCGGGCTTCAGCGGCAATCAGCGGCGCATATTTCACCACCCAACGGTTCAGCGTTGCATGGTCCACGCCCACGCCGCGTTCGGCCATGATCTCTTCCAGGTCGCGATAGGAAACAGCATAGCGGACGTAGAAAAACACAGCGAACAAAATTACGGATCTCGGATAATGTGCCCCCTTGAAATCAATCGTCATGCCGTCAGTCCCGTTCCAGAATACCTGTGGCAGGCAAATGCATCACCCGACAGAAACATGGAAGGCAAAAACTTTGCAACACAACCTCGCCAGGGTCATGGCGCAGGTGCAGTCCAGCGGCACCCACCAGGTGCGATTCCGGGACTCGCAGGGCAAGGACCATTGCGCCGTGCTGTCGATCCGGAATGCTACAATGACGGTCCGCCCGCCGATCGGAAAGCAGGGAAATACCGGTATCAGGAGCTTCAGATCATCCATGCAGAGGAACTCGACCCGCCGGAGGACAGGGCACCTATCCTCTGGAAGCTGATCACGAACCTGCCGGTGGCGACCCACGCCGAGGCCATGCACAAGCTCGAATGGTACGCGCTGCGCTGGAAAATCGAGACCTTCTTCCGAACCCTGAAGACCGGCTGCCGGATCAAGGAACTGCGCCTCGCGACTGCCGATCGCTTGGCCAACTGCATCGCGCTTTGCTGCGTTGTGGCCTGGCGCGTGTCATGGCTGGCAATGCTCAGCCGCGAGACACCGGCAACGGACCCTGCCGCCGTTTTCACGGAGGGCGAGCGCAACCTGCTCGACCAAGCGGCGCCGGACAGGAAGCGCTAGGCACCGCGCGATCTCGAATTCTATGTCAGGACAGTCGCGCACCTCGGAGGCTATCTCGACCGCGCTTCCGACGCACCACCGGGAACAACCGTCATATGGCGGGGCTTCTCCCGCCTCGCCAACCTCGTTGAAGGTGCCCGTCTCGCAAAGCCGCCAGACACTTGTGGGTAACTGCAAGAGGAGCCGGACGGTTACGATAGCGGCGAGGGCGGAAGACTGTCCTCATCCTCAAGCCAGAAACTTGGCAATCCCCGCGGCACTTTTGCAAGGCAAATCCAATCCCATTTCCGGTAGGTGGGAACTCTGCTTGCACAAACGGCAATTTCCCCCCATGAAGGTACATAAGACCTCGTGGCTCAACTGGATAGAGCAGCCCCCTCCTAAGGGGCAGGTTGCAGGTTCGAATCCTGCCGGGGTCACCAACACCTTCTTAAGCATATGTTTATCCTCATTTTTTCTGAAGGTTTGGAACTTTGGTCGGTTGAGTTGGAACTTTTTGTTCCGTTTTCGTGCTGCTGAGCACCTTTCGCTTGTTGAAGGTGCGGATGTATCGTTCGATTTCTGACAGGCTTTCATGCCCCGTCCAGGCCCCGATTTGGGCGGAGGTTCCTTCGGCTTCGGCGAGCGCCCGCGCCCGACTTTTCCGCAAACCATGTGCCGAGCGGCCATAGACACCCGCAGCTCTTGCTTTGGCCGCAAACCACTGGCCCGCTGCCTTGACGCTCCGGGATTTGCCGTGCGCGGTCGTCATCCATGTCATGTGCTTGTCTTTTCGGGCGGCCAGTGCCGCATGAAGACAGGCGAGATCCC
>JBKEAB010000218.1:0-6811 GCA_047971845.1 Paracoccus sp. (in: a-proteobacteria)
TCTTCGGAAGAAGGCCCCCGGTCGTCTTCGCAAGCTTAACCATGTCATTGACGAACTTGACCGATACCCTGAAACGCGCCGCCGCTGACCGGTGCGTGTTGCCCTCGGACACATGATCCACGACACGCTGTCGAAGTTCAACAGGATGTGGCTTACCCATCGTTGATCCCCAATATCTGCCTCAAAGACAGGGAATCACAGCGCCTCATCCAAAGGAAGTATGAATCTCAATACGTGCAGCACGCTCTAGCCACCGCCGCAATGGCGTTTCATCGCCCTCGACGAAACGCTGGCGCATGTCCCACAGCAACGCTGGTTGGAAGAGTTTGCAGAGGATCACCCGCTTGATTTACTGACCGGGGATTTTCACAGCCAGTTCGCCGCCGCCCAAGCGGGTCTTGGGGTGGCCTTGTTGCCATGTGTGATGGCGCAACCTTGCAAGGAACTGGTTCGGGTGACCAGTGAGCAACCCAAAGCGCGGCCGGTGTGGATGGTCATCCATACTGATCTGAAACACGTCCCCGCCGTGCGCACGGTCGCTGATATGCTCATTGAAGCAATGGGCAAGAATTAAACGGCGGCGCGGGCCTCTCTGTCTGACTTCACCAGCCCACACCTTCGCAAGTGCGGCGAACGGTCAGTTCGGGGGAGTTGCACTGCGGCTTGGCGCGGCCCGCCGATGTCCGGTGAGGGCCGACTTTGATGACCAAGCCTACCTGTTACAAAAGCCATGGAATAAGTGGGTCCGGGGAAAGGGGAAATCGCTTGATCCCAAGTTTATGCAACAAAGCCGTGGCGGGTTGAAAATTGTGAAATAAGATTCAGAAAACCAGAGAGTACTTCGTTGGCAATCGTTAATTGTCAGTAAATAATGGTGGGTGATAACGGATTTGAACCGCTGACATCTTCGATGTGAACGAAGCGCTCTACCACTGAGCTAATCACCCGTGGGGCGCTAGATAGCCATGCTGATCCCAT
Source organism: Paracoccus sp. (in: a-proteobacteria) (assembly GCA_047971845.1). Lineage (GTDB taxonomy): Bacteria > Pseudomonadota > Alphaproteobacteria > Rhodobacterales > Rhodobacteraceae > Paracoccus. Next base: position 979 of record JBKEAB010000218.1, read on the forward strand.
AGTGCAAGGGCGGGTTCACATGGTTCCGGCAATACCGCATCTGAGGAAAAAGGGCGCAAAACCGCGCCCTTTTTCCAATCAGTGTGCTGTTGGTGCTGCCGAATCTGGTTCGGAGCGGGCTGCTGCCTGCCGGGCGGCCTCAGCCGCTTCTTCCGCTTCCTCATCCCACTCGACAGGCTCCGGCATCCGGACCAGTGCATATTCCAGAACCTCGCGCACGTTTGAGACCGGGATGATATCCATCCCCTCTTTTACATTATCCGGGATCTCTGCCAGATCTTTGGCATTGTCTTCCGGGATCAGCACGGTCTTAATCCCGCCACGCAGGGCAGCCAGAAGTTTTTCTTTCAGCCCACCAATCGCCAGAGCATTGCCACGCAGCGTTACCTCGCCCGTCATGGCAACATCTTTGCGAACCGGAATACCAGTCATGACCGACACGACCGAAGTCACCATGGCAAGACCGGCCGAAGGGCCGTCCTTTGGGGTCGCCCCTTCAGGTACGTGAACGTGAATATCACGCTTTTCGAATTCCGGTGGCTTAATGCCCAGTTCCGGTGAGATCGAGCGAACGAAGGACGATGCCGCATCAATCGATTCCTTCATCACCTCCCCCAGCTTGCCTGTAGTCTTCATGCGGCCCTTGCCAGGCAATCTCAACGCTTCAATCTGCAGCAGATCGCCGCCAACCTGCGTCCAGGCAAGACCGGTCACGACACCGACCTGATCTTCTTTTTCAGCCAGACCATAGCGGTGACGCCGTACGCCAAGATATTCCTCAGCCTTTTCGGCATCAACTTCGACCGACTTGACCTTCCCCTTGAGGATCTCCGTCACCGCCTTACGCGCCAGCTTGGCGATCTCACGTTCCAGAGAACGCACACCCGCTTCACGGGTATAATAGCGAATGACATGAGTCAGCGCCTCATCGGTCACGCTGAATTCACCCTTGCGCAACCCATTGGCCTTGATCTGCTTGGGCAGCAGGTGGCGGCGGGCAATTTCATGTTTTTCATCCTCGGTATAACCAGCCAGAGAAATAATCTCCATCCGGTCGAGCAGAGGTCCGGGCATGTTATAGCTGTTGGCCGTAGTCACGAACATGACGTTCGACAGATCGTATTCCACTTCAAGATAGTGATCTGCAAAGGTCGAGTTCTGTTCGGGGTCCAGAACCTCCAGCATCGCACTGGCCGGATCACCACGGAAATCTTGTCCCATCTTGTCGATTTCATCAAACAGAATCAGCGGATTCGTGGTCTTGGCTTTCTTCAGCGCCTGAATGATCTTGCCGGGCATTGAACCGATATAGGTCCGACGATGACCGCGGATCTCGGATTCATCACGCACGCCGCCAAGCGAAATGCGAATAAATTCGCGTCCTGTTGCCTTGGCGATCGACCGGCCAAGTGAGGTTTTCCCCACACCGGGCGGGCCAACAAGGCTGAGGATCGGCCCCTTCAGCTTGGCTGAACGGTTTTGTACCGCCAGATATTCAACGATACGTTCCTTGACCTTCTCAAGCCCATAGTGATCGGCCTCCAGTACTTGTTCCGCCTTGCCCAGATCCTTTCTGGTGCGCGACTTCACACCCCAAGGCAACGCCAGAAGCCAATCCAGATAGTTGCGGCTGACAGTCGCCTCAGCTGACATCGGTGACATCGACTTCAGCTTCTTCAGTTCAGATTCGGCTTTTTCACGTGCTTCCTTGCTGAACTTGGTCTCAGCAATCTTTGCTTCCAGTTCGGCCAGTTCATCCGAACCTTCATCACCATCGCCCAGCTCCTTCTGAATGGCCTTCATCTGTTCATTCAGATAGTATTCGCGCTGCGTCTTTTCCATCTGGGTCTTGACGCGGGACTTGATCTTCTTTTCGACCTGCAGGACGGACATTTCCCCCTGCATCAGACCGAAGACCTTTTCCAGGCGGTCCGAAACGGTCAGAGTTTCCAGCAGCTCCTGCTTGCGCGAAATTTCAATCCCCAGATGTCCGGCGACCAGATCAGCCAGACGATCAGCATCGGTGGTTTCCGCCACGCTGGAAACAACTTCATCGGGGATATTCTTGCGAATTTTAACATATTTTTCAAATTCGCCGGCAACCGTATTGGTCAGCGCAGCCACAGTATCGGCATCGCCCTGTTCTTCGATCAAAGGATGTGCCTCAGCTTCGAAGAAATCAGGGTTTTCAAGAAATTTCGTGATTTCAACACGGCGCTGCCCTTCCACCAGCACCTTGACGGTACCATCAGGCAATTTCAGAAGCTGCAACACATTGGCCAGAACGCCGATGCGATAGATACCATCTGAATCTGGTTCATCTACGGCAGCGTCCTTCTGGGTGGCCAGCAAGATCGGACGATCTTCGGCCATCACCGCCTCAAGAGCACGTACCGATTTGTCACGGCCCACAAAAAGCGGCACCACCATATGCGGAAACGCGACAATGTCACGCAACGGAAGTACGGGATGCGAATGAGTAAGTTCCGTCATGTTCTTCCTTTCAAGCCCGAGGGCGCGCGTCCCATGATCGGCAACACGGGCCCCCTGCGTCAGCCAAATTTAGGGTGCCGTCAACCCCGGTTCAATGGCGTGAGTTCCAGCCGGAATAACACAGCATGCCCGGAATTGGTAAAATATCCCGATTCACGCAGATTATACCTGCAATCAAACGCAATGGGGCCTGCCAACCGGCAAGCCCCATCACATTTCTACCTGATCAGCATGATGATCATGGAATCATTCATCGTCGCTGCCTGCCGGTCGGCTCACAAACGCGGCTTCAGCGGCAGCAACCGGCTCATCGAATACGGCAGGTGCTTCCAATGCGGCGGCGGCTTCAGCTTCGGCACGGCGGGCTTCGACCACTTCTGCATCACGATCACCTGCGATCTTCTTCAGGCGCATCGTTGCCCCACCGGTCCCCGCAGGGATAAGGCGGCCAACAATCACGTTTTCCTTCAGACCGACCAGCTTGTCACGCTTGCCCTGAACAGCAGCTTCAGTCAGCACACGTGTCGTTTCCTGGAAGCTGGCTGCCGAGATGAAGCTGCGGGTTTGCAGCGACGCCTTGGTAATCCCCAACAGTACCGGCTCACCCGTTGCAGGCTTGCCGCCCTTGGCGATGACCTTGGCGTTCTCTTCCTCGAACTCGTCACGCTCGACATGCTCACCTTTGAGCAAGGTCGTCTCGCCGGAATCGAGAATTTCGATCTTTTGTAGCATCTGGCGAACGATTACTTCAATGTGCTTGTCATTGATCTTCACACCCTGCAGGCGATAGACGTCCTGAACCTCATCAATCAGATAATCTGCCAGAGCCTCAATTCCCATGATCCGCAGGATGTCATGCGGGGCTGGGTTGCCGTCCATGATATATTCACCCTTCTGCACGAAGTCGCCTTCCTGCACCGGGATGTGCTTGCCCTTCGGCACCATGTATTCAACAGCATCAAGGTTGTCGTCAGCCGGCTCGATACTAATGCGACGCTTGTTCTTGTAATCCTTGCCAAAGCGCACATAACCATCAATTTCTGCAATGATCGCGTGGTCCTTGGGACGACGGGCTTCGAACAGTTCCGCCACGCGGGGCAGACCCCCGGTAATGTCTTTGGTCTTGGCACCTTCGCGCGGAATACGTGCCACCACATCACCGGCTTTGATTTCCTGCCCGTCTTCAATCGACAGAATTGCATCCACCGACATCGGATAGGTGACCGGATTGCCCGCATCATTGCGGATCGGCTCACCATTTCCATCAAGGATCAGGATCTCCGGCTTCAGATCGCCGCCTTTCGGGGTCGAACGCCAGTCTGTCACGATCTTCTGTGTCATACCGGTAGCGTCATCAGTATCATCACGAACCGAAAGGCCGGTGACAAGATCGACAAACTTCGCAGTACCAGCCTTTTCGGCAATGATCGGCAGGGTATAGGGGTCCCATTCGAACAGCTTTTGTCCGCGGGCAACTTCTTCATCAGCCTTCACCATCAGCTTCGAGCCATAGAACAGCTTATGCGAGGCAACCGGCTCACCCTGCTTGTTCAGCACGTTGAGCACCATATTCCGGGCCATGACAATCTGTTCACCAGAATCATTGGTGATGATCGCCTCGTTCTCGAAGGCTACGGTGCCTTCCTGGTTTGCCGCAATGAAGGATTGCTGACCACCTTGCGCAACACCACCGATATGGAAGGTCCGCATTGTCAGCTGTGTACCCGGCTCACCAATGGACTGAGCGGCAATGATGCCGACAGCCTCACCGATATTGACCAGCGTACCACGGGCCAGATCGCGACCATAGCACATTGCGCAAACACCATCTTCGCTTTCACAGGTCAGCGCCGAACGGATACGCACGTTCTGTACGCCTGCAGCCTCAACAGCATCTGCCTTGCGCTCGTCAATCAGTTCACCCAGACGGACGATAACCTCATCCGTACCCGGAACCAGCACATCCTCAGCCGCGGTACGGCCCAGAATACGCTCACTGAGCAGCGAGATGACCTCCCCATCATTGACCGCTGCCGTGGCATTGATTGCCTGCTCCGTGCCACAATCATATTCGCGCACGATGCAATCCTGCGCCACATCGACCAGACGGCGGGTCAGATAGCCCGAATTCGCCGTTTTCAACGCAGTATCTGACAGCCCCTTCCGGGCACCATGGGTCGAGTTGAAATATTCAAGAACGGTCAGGCCTTCCTTGAAGTTGGAGATAATCGGCGTCTCGATAATCTCGCCGTTCGGCTTGGCCATCAGGCCACGCATCCCGCCAAGCTGCTTCATCTGTGTGACCGAACCCCGGGCACCGGAATGGGCCATCATATAGACCGAGTTCGGCTCCATCTCGGCACCTGCATCATCCTTGCGGGTGGCAGCGATAGTCGACATCATGGCATCGGTAACCCGGTCGTTACATTTCGACCAGGCATCAACGACCTTGTTGTACTTTTCGCCCTGGGTGATGAGACCGTCCAGATATTGCTGTTCGAACTCTTTCACCTGATCCTGAACCTCGCCCACGATATTCCACTTGTTGTCCGGGATCACCATATCGTTCTTGCCGAATGAAATTCCGGCGCGGAACGCCTCACGGAAACCGAGCCCCATGATCTTGTCCGAGAAGATCACCGCCTCTTTCTGGCCGCAATAACGATAAACCGTATCAATGACGTGCTGGACATCTTTCTTGCGCAGAAGCCGGTTGACCAGTTCGAACGGGGCCTTCGCATTCAACGGCAGCAGCGCACCAAGCCGCAAACGGCCCGGTGTGGTTTCAAAACGCTGCATGACCTCATTGCCATCCTCATTGATCTGCTTGAGGCGGGCCTTGATCCTGGCATGCAGATGTACCTCGCCAGCGGCAAGGGCATGCTCGACCTCATCGACATTGGCAAAGACCATACCTTCGCCCTTCATGCCTTCACGCATCATGGTCGTGTAATAGAGACCAAGGATCATGTCTTGAGACGGAACGATAATCGGTGCACCGTTGGCAGGCGACAGGACGTTATTCGTCGACATCATCAGGACACGCGCTTCCAGCTGTGCTTCCAGCGACAGAGGAACGTGAACGGCCATCTGGTCACCATCGAAGTCTGCATTGAAAGCCGAACAGACCAGCGGATGCAGCTGAATCGCTTTACCTTCAATCAGGGTCGGTTCAAACGCCTGAATGCCCAGACGGTGCAACGTCGGAGCACGGTTCAGCAGAACCGGATGCTCGCGGATCACCTCATCCAGAATATCCCAGACCTCGGGGCGCTCTTTCTCGACCAGCTTCTTCGCCTGCTTGACGGTGCTGGACAGGCCCTTCGCCTCAAGCCGGGAA
>JBKEAB010000219.1:0-10262 GCA_047971845.1 Paracoccus sp. (in: a-proteobacteria)
CAGAGATAGACTTGGAAAATTCATCGTTTTCAGATGTTTCCCGTCTGAAATTCAGCCGTTCCGTGTTCCGCGAGGCGCTGCGACTTTACCCGCCCGTGCCGATGATGGTGCGCGAAGCCGCCTGCCCGGACCGGTTCCGCGACCGCGAGGTGCCGAAAGGGGCGCAGATCGTCATCTCGCCCTGGCATCTGCACCGTCACGAACGCCTGTGGGAAAATCCGGACAGCTTCGATCCGTCGCGCTGGGACAGCGAAAACGGCCGCGACTGCCTGCGCCGCGCCTATATCCCCTTCTCGGCCGGGGCCCGAGTCTGCCCCGGCGCCGGATTTGCCATGGTGGAGGGGCCGCTGATGCTGTCGCTGATCCTGCGCGGTCACCGGCTGGACGCGACCGACTCGCCGGTGCCCGTCGCAAGGCTGACCCTGCGCTGGCGCGATGGGATCAGGGTCAGGATTTCACCTCGCGACCCGTCTTCGTCTTGCCGTCGGTGACGCGGGTATAGGTCCCCTCGCCGGCCAGAATGCCGCGAAAACCGCCCGGTTCGTCCAGCGAGAAGACGATGATCGGCAGCTTGTTGTCGCGCGCCAGCGCAATCGCGGATGCGTCCATCACCCCCAGATTCTTCTGCAGCGCCTCGTCATAGGTGACTTCGTCATAGCGCTGCGCATCGGGGAATTTATTGGGGTCCTTGTCATAGATCCCGTCGACCTTGGTGCCCTTGAAGATCGCCTGACAGTTCATTTCGGATGCCCGCAGGGTCGCGGCCGTATCCGTAGTGAAGTAAGGGTTTCCCGTACCCGCCGCGAAAATGCAGATCCGCTTTTTTTCAAGGTGCCGGACGGCGCGGCGGCGAATATAGGGTTCGGCAACCTCATCCATCCGGATGGCACTGATCACACGCGTATGGATATTCTTGGCCTCAAGTGCGGCCTGCATGGCCAGTGCATTCATCACCGTGGCAAGCATGCCCATATAATCGGCAGTGGTACGCTCCATTCCCTGCGCACTCCCCTGCAATCCGCGGAAGATATTCCCGCCACCAATGACCATGCACACCTCAACGCCCATCTTGTGGACTTCTTCGACCTCATTGGCGATACGGGCAATGGTCGGCGGGTGAAGACCGAATCCCTGATCGCCCATCAGGGCTTCACCAGAAATCTTCAGCATCACGCGATCATAGCTGGTTGGGGTTTTGGTTTCGGTCCTGGTCATCAACTTTTCCCTTCCAGCGGTTCACCTGCGCTGCAAAATGTCGCAAAAGAAAAATATGTTCAACCATTCGATTGGATTGGAATGACTACGGACAGAAAGCAGATCATCGACCGGATCAACCCTGATCGGCATGTCGTGATCGCCGGACCGACCGCCTCGGGGAAGTCGGCATTGGCACTGGCCATTGCCGAAGCGCAGGGCGGTACGATCGTAAATGCGGATGCGTTACAAATATGGTCATGCTGGCGGATACTTACAGCACGTCCGGATGCTGGCGACATGGTTGCCGCACCTCATGCCCTGTATGGTCATATCGACCCGGGCCAGGCTTATTCCGTAGGTGACTGGCTGAAAGATGTTGCGACACTGAAAGGGCGGCTGATCGTTACCGGCGGAACCGGACTTTACCTGACTGCACTGACATCAGGACTGGCAAACATTCCGCCGGTCCCGCCTGCTATCCGCAAGGAAGGCGATACGAGACTTGCCGCTGGCGGGCTTGCCGATATGGTCGCGGCACTGGACCCGGCGACCCGCGCCAGGATCGACACCAACAATCCTGCCCGCGTACAAAGAGCGTGGGAAGTCCTGAAGACCACCGGCCGGGGAATCACTGACTGGCAGGCTGAAACATCACCTCCGTTGATTTCACCGGATAGTGCCACATGTCTGGTCCTGAAGTCGGACCGGGACTGGCTGGCCAAGCGCATTCTGGTCCGGTTCGCACAAATGTGGCACGATGGTGCGGTTGAAGAGGTCAGGGCCATGTTGCCGGAATGGAATGACCGCGCACAATGGACACAAGCCATCGGCGCCCCGGAAATCGCAGCCTGTCTGCGTGGCGAAATCGATGCCAAGACAGCAAAATCCCATGCTATCATCGCTACGCGGCAATATGCGAAGTCACAGCGCATCTGGTTTCGCAGCCGGATGAAAGGCTGGGAATCGTTGCATGTGGGCCCGGCAGGCTGATCCAGATCCTTGCCTCAGGGCTGGTCCGCATCAGCTGCCGGGGTGCTACATGTTATTCCGGTTCCCGCGAAAGCCCATGGCTACAACAAATTTTTCCGACGAATCGGAACGTGAAGCCGGCGGCTTCACGTTCGCGACCTTGCCGAAGCTTTGCTTCAGCATAGTCTGAAGCCCCTGCTCTGCCCCACCGGCCAACACCTTGGCCACAAATGTGCCGCCCGGTGACAGAACATCAAAAGCCAACTGAGCCGCAGCCTCGACAAGGGTGACAATCCGCAGATGGTCAGTGCCCTTATGCCCGGATGACGAGGCCGCCATATCCGACATGACGACATCGGCTTCACCACCAAGCCAGTCCTTCACCTTGTCATCAGCACCGTCTTCCAGAAAATCCAGCTGGTGGATTTCCGCGCCGGGAATCGGATCGACTTCCTGAAGATCGACACCAATGATCCGCCCCTGCTTCCTGCCCGGCTGCTCACCCAGGGCATTGATGCGCGGAACCACCACCTGACACCAGCCACCCGGTGCACAGCCCAGATCGACAACCCGCGCACCAGGTACGAGGAAATGGTATTTTTCATCCAGTTCCAGTATCTTGAACGCAGCCCGGCCACGATATCCCTCACGCCGGGCACGGACCACATAAGGGTCATTCAGTTGCCGCTCCAGCCAGAGGGTGGAACTCAGCTTTCGTCCTCTGGCCGTCTTGACCCGCACACGCAGATCACGTTGTCCCCGACCCGAGGATTTACGCTCTCGCGGTCCATTCGCACCGCCACCTGGCTTTTTCACCATCAGGTCACCCCGTTCAGCTCATCATCGGTGATTGCCCCGTCGCGCACCATCTGGGAATACAGAAGCCCCTCCCGCAGACCCCGGTCGGCGACCGATAACCGACGTGTCGGCCAGATCCGCATCAGCGTCTGCAGGATCGCGGCACCCGACATAATCAGGGCATGCCGCTCACGGCCGATACGCGGATCAGCGCGGCGCCCTTCCGGGCCAAGGGCAAGGTAATTGCGGATTACAGCGTCAATTTCCGCGCTCGTCATGGTCAGCCCATCAACCTTGGTACGGTCATAGCGCCTTAGTCCCAGATGGCTTGCAGCCACTGTCGTAACCGTGCCTGATGTGCCGATGATCTGAAATCCACGCTCCGGAGCACCTTTGGCATAAGGGGCAAAATCAGCAAGCATTTCTTCAAAATACCAGCTCATCAAGGCGAAGCGGCCGGGATCATCTGTTACATCGGCAAACTGGTCGCGCAGCGTTGCCACACCAAGCGGCACACTGATCCAGTCAACAACCCGCGCTCCGCCCTTCTTCGAATTGGTAAAGCCGTTACCCAGCTTCATGATGGCCCGCGACCGCTCACACGGATCCACATCCGCAAGGTCGATCCAGACCAGTTCCGTAGAACCGCCACCGATATCGACGACCAGCAACTGCTCGGTGCGCTGATTAACCAGCGGAGCGCACGAGATAACGGCAAGCCGGGCCTCTTCCTCGGCACCGATAATTTCAATCGGCAACCCGGTTTCACGGCGGATCATGCGCATCAGATCCCGGCTGTTTCGGGCCCGGCGACAGGCTTCTGTCGCGACAAGCCGCATGTTCCGGACCTTGTGCTGTTCCAGCTTACGTCTGCAAACCTGCAATGCATGCACCGTACGGGACATGGACACACGTGAAAGCCGCCCCGAAGCTTCCAGCCCGTGACCAAGCTGAACAGGCTTCGAAAAGCTGTCTATAACCTGAAACTGACTGCCCACCGGGCGGGCAATCAGCATCCGGCAACTATTTGTTCCCAAATCCAAAGCCGCATAAAGCGGGTCCGGATCGGACTGGCGGGTGCCTGACGGCTCAACCTTCGGTGCCGGGAACGCGTCCGCACCCGCAGGACGCCTGGGCGCCATGGTCACGCCCTCCGATATCAAGTTACCTACAAGGTAACCAGACGGGTGCTGTCCTTCAAGGGCGGATCAGCGTTCATCTCCGTTGCGTTCATCATCAACGGAGGGATCATCCCCGCCAAACAGCCCCGTCAGTCCGCGCGACACCAGATTGCCGACCCTAGGCCGTGATTGTGAAATAAATGGCAGGGGGCGGCAGACTTCCATCGCGGCAATTCCAACACGGGCTGTCAGCGCACCATTGACCACACCTTCACCAAAGCGACGTGACAGTTTGGCCAGAATCCCCCCTCCGGCCACGGTGTGAATAAAGTCATCCCCTGCTGCAAGCGCACCTGTCGCCACCAGATGGGTCATGACCGTACGTGCCAGCCGCCAGCCACCAACCGCACCAGCACGTCCGCCATAAATTTCAGCCATCCGCCGGATCATCCGCAAATTAGCGGCAAGGGTCGCAACAACATCCGCAAAGGCCAATGGCACGAGCGCTGTTGTCACGGCAACGGTCCGGCTTGCAGCTTCGATTTCCCGCCGCGCCTCCTGATCCAGCTGAGCCAGAAGTTCTGTTTCCGCCAGAATAAGCAGGGTTTCCGCGTCAAAGGCATCACCCGAACGTTCCGCAAGGTTGGTCCGCCCCCACTGCGCTTGCGGACGTTCAGCATAAATCGCATCCAGCCGTCTGACCACATTACGCGCAATATCAAGATCCCCATCGGCCAATGCCATTCCTGCATCACGGTGAATCCGGTCAATCTGTACAAAGCGGCCCCATGCCCGGTATTCGCGCCAGGCCATCGCCAGCATCGCAAGGGTGAACATGGTAAACAGCCCGACCCCGATACAACCAAGGACAGGCCAGTCGTTCATCAGCCGGGAAATATAGTTCAGCGTCGCAACCGACAGCAGAAACGTCAGAAGGGCTGCCCCTGAATTGAGAAAGAACCGTGTCAGGCCCGATGGCCTACGCCCGGCAAGACGTGCCACCATTTCCATGGTCCGTGGACGGGGCAAAGCCGTACCCAGATCCTCAATAGGCGAAACATCAGCAGGGTTTGTGGCACTGCCTGGATAAGCCTCATCATGACGGCGCGATGTGGCCGGCTGCGGATTCCCCTCATCCAGTTCGATCAGGACGGGGCCATGACGGCGTTCATTATTCACAGGCGATCTCCGATCAGGAATTCAGCGGCACGGTCCAGCCGGATATGCGGGGGGCCATTGCCCGGTCGTGCTGTATCTGCAGCAGGACGGAAGTTCATTGCCGCATAATCGCCACTCAGCCACTCACGGCGGCCTTCCCGGGCCGGAACCAGCAGCACCGCAGGATCCGAAGGCAATTCACCGGGATAGAAGGCAGCATGACGACCATCCAGTAAGGTGCCCCGCACGGCGGGCAATTCGGCACCACCCTGTTCAATGGACGTTTCCGTTGTTGTCCTCAGGGCAGCAAGGGCCACACCCTCAGTCCGCGCACCGGCAAAATCCGCACGGTCACGCGCATCGCGCAGAAGTGCCGTCATGATATTGATCAGCCGCTGATGTTGAGTGTGATGCAGATGATCGGCCTTGGTTGCGGCAAACAGGATCCGTTCCACCCGGCGCAGGCCAAGAAGCTGCGCCAGCCAGCCAGAGCGCCCCGGATTGAAAGCCGAAAGGATATCGGCCATCGTCCGACGCAGATCTTCAAGAGCCGGAGGGCCCGCATGGATCGCCCCCAGAGCATCAACCAGCACCACCTGCCGGTCTATCCGTGCAAAGTGATCACGGAAGAAGGGCTTCACGATCCGCGATTTATAAGCCTCGAACCGACGGATGAATTCACGCCGCAAGGGAGACTTCCCTTCAACTGGTGGCAGGGGGGCAAAGGTCAGTGCCGGAGAACCAGCCATTTCACCCGGCAACAGGAACCGGCCCGGCGTACAGTCAGACCAGCCGGCTTCCCGTGCAGCCTGAAGGTGGTCCGTATAAATGGCCGCCAGACCCTGCGCGGTTTGCTCATCCAGTCGTGCCGCCATGTCCGTTTCAGCCAGAGCAGCCATATATTCATCAGCCCCCGGGCGTCCGGGTATACGGGACAGGACCTCCTCGGACCACGTATCATAACTGCGTTCCAGCAGCCGCAGGTCCAGCAGCCATTCACCGGGATAATCGACAATATCCAGATGTACAGTCTGCGGCTTGCGCCAGCCATTGAGGATTCCCCGAGGTCGAACCCGCAGCGACAGCCGCAATTCCGAAATATGTCGCGTGCCTTCGGGCCAGTAAGGGGCCGGTCCTGTCAGTGCGGCAAGATGCTGTTCAAATTCAAATCGCGGAACGGTATCGTCGGGCTGAGGTTGCAACCAGGCTGCCCTCACGGAACCATCTGCCGCAGCACGCAGCGCCGTCATCCGGCCACGATCCATCAGATTGGCAACCAGTGACGTGATAAAAACAGTTTTTCCAGCCCGGCTCAGACCGGTTACACCCAACCGGATCACCGGATCGCCCAGCCCGATACCACGCATCAGATTATCGGTAAAATCGGATATACCCATCGCCTCGCCATTTTTTCCTGCAGAACAACCATTGCCCCCGGCACTGGGTTTCATATCGGCTCCCTGACCCGGCTTCGCAAGACTTTGCACTGGCGCGAACCGGAAGGCCACGCCATAACACAACCATGACCAATACCTTTGCATTGCCCATCGACGATGCTCTTCCAGCATTATGTTCCGCCATGAAACAAGCAGGTCGTGCAGTACTGATCGCCCCTCCTGGCGCGGGCAAAACCACACGCGTTCCGCTGGCACTACTGGATCAGGTGACCGGCGGCCGGATCATCATGCTGGAACCCCGCCGTCTGGCGGCCCGTGCTGCCGCTGCACGACTAGCGAGCGAGCTGGGACAAGAGCCCGGACAGGATATCGGCTTTCGTATCCGTGGCAAATCTGTTTCCGGCACCCGGATTGAGGTCGTCACCGAAGGTATTCTGACCCGAATGCTGCAATCGGACCCTTCACTTGAGGGCATCGGCTGCGTAATCTTCGATGAGTTTCACGAGCGCAGCCTGAATGCCGATCTCGGCCTTGCACTGACTTGGGAAGCACGTGGGGCGCTTCGCCCTGATCTGGGCATTCTGGTCATGTCGGCAACACTTGATGCAGGACCTGTCGCCAAACTTCTGGACGATGCACCTGTCATCAAAAGCATGGGCCATGCCTTTCCGGTTGAAACCCGCTACCTGCCCCGTCCCCTGCCTGCCGCCACCCGATTCGATCAGGCAGCCTCTCAGCTGATCGCCTATGCCGAGGCCGAGACCCGTGACAATCCGGGCGGCACCATCCTGACCTTTCTGCCGGGTGAAGGTGAAATTCGCCGCGTCTCCGCCGTATTGTCAGATCTGCCTTGCGAAATCATGCCTCTTTACGGCGCAATGGCGTTCAGAGAACAGCAGGCCGCGCTTGCCCCCGTTTTACCCGGCAGACAAAGGCGGATCGTACTGGCAACCTCAATCGCGGAAACATCGCTGACCATTCCCGATATACGGGTTGTCATTGACTGCGGCCGCACACGACGTGCACGCTTTGACCCTGGTTCCGGCATGTCGCGGCTGGTCACCGAAAGGGTCAGCCGGGCAGAGGCCGGACAACGCCGTGGCCGTGCCGGTCGTGTCTCATCGGGAATTTGTTATCGGATGTGGACACGGGCCGAAGAAGGTGCCTTGCCTGAATTCGCACCACCGGAAATTGCCATGGCTGACCTGACCGGGCTGGCTCTGGAACTAGCAAACTGGGGCAGCGACAGTACGGATCTGGCCTTTCTGACCCCGCCTCCTCTCTCTGCCATGACAGGGGCCGGGACTCTGCTTTACGAACTCGGTGCCCTTGATGGTACTGGCCGGATTACCCGCCACGGACGCAAGCTGGCGGCCCTGCCCGTTCATCCGCGCATTGCGCACATGCTGGTCAGCGCAGGTAGGCAGGCTGCCGGCCTGGCAGCTCTGATGGAAGATCGTGATCCGCTACGCGGTGCGGGAAGCGACATGACACAGCGCCTGCGCGCCCTGCATGATCCGGCCCGATCCCCGCCACAGGCCCGCATGACACTTGAACGTATCCGGCGGGAAAGCAAGCGTTTGTCACGCCTGTCAGCCACCGGAACACCGCCACTGACACCCGGAGCAATGGCTGCCCTAGCTTACCCGGACCGGATCGGAATACGCCGTCCTGGTAACCTGCCCCGCTATCTGCTGTCCGGCGGGCGTGGGGCAATCCTGCCGGAAGGTGACGCCATGGCTGCTGAACCCTTCCTGGTCGCCACGGATCTGGATGGAGATGGTCGTGAAGCGCAGATCCGCCTTGCCGTACCCGTTACCGAGTCCGACCTGCGCAATCTGTACAGGGACCGGATCAGGATTACGGAAACTGTCGAATGGTCCTCACGCGAGGGACGAATCCTGGCACGTATCCGCGAAAGACTGGGGGCCCTGATCTTGGCTGAACGTCCGCTGACCACCCCGGATGAAGATTCCCTTGCCCGCGCGGCATGGGAAGGAATGCGCCTTGAAGGACTGCCCTGGACACCAAAGGCCGCACGTCTGCGTGCCAGGGTCCGGTTATTACCCAATGGCCCGGACATATCTGACAGAACCCTTCTGGAGGATGGTGACTGGTTGTTACCCTTTTTGGGCAAGGTCAGGAACCGGAGCGACCTCAAAGCCCTTGATCTGACACAACCACTTCTGAACCTGCTGGGGTGGGATGGCCAGAAGGCATTGAACCAAATTGCACCAGCCAGTTTCACCACACCGCTCGGCCGGCAGATCCCGATTGATTATGATGCAGAAACTCCATCGATTGAAGTGCGCCTGCAAGAACTGTTCGGCCTGACCGCACATCCCATGATCGGCCGGCAACCATTACGTATCACTATGCTCTCGCCCGGCCAGAAGCCAGTTGCCGTCACAACCGACCTGCCCGGTTTCTGGGCCGGGTCCTATGTCGACGTCCGAAAGGACATGCGCGGGCGATATCCCAAGCACCCTTGGCCTGAGGACCCGACCGGAGCCAACCCAACATTACAAGCCAAACCGCCTAAGACCTAGGTTCAGGACTTATAGCCAGAAGATGACGGTTGCTGCGAGGGCGATGGCAGACAGGAAAACCTTCGGGCATCTGCCGTATCGGGTTGCGACGTATGAGGAGGATCAGAAAACAGTCCGGGGGACTGTTTTCCCGACAATTGGCCAGTCTTTGAGCCTGCCGAACATGATCCCGATGCGGTTGCGTCGTTTGTCGTACCGGATAATCGCCTTGCGCTGTTTCCAGCCCGGGATGCAGGGCGTATCCCCTTGCCCTTCAAGGCGTCTCTGAACCAATCCGCGTCATAGCCGCGATCTCCGAGCAGCCAGTCGACCCTTGGCAGGCAGCTAAGCAGCGCCCACGCACCGATGTCGTCGCTGACCTGACCGGCGGTGACAAACAGGTTGAACGGGCGTCCCTGGCTGTCGCAGATGGCATGCAGTTTAGTGTTCATGCCGCCATTCGTCCTGCCACCCGCCCCTCCCTTTTTGACGCCTAAACTGGACGCTGTGCGGTGAGCATTGAGGCAGGTCGCGTCGATCATCGCAGTCTTTTCCTCACCATGATTGGCGGCCAGACCTGCCATCATCTGGGCAAAGATACCTTTGTCGCTCCACCGCTTCCAACGGTTGTAGAGCGTCTTATACGGCCCATAGCCAGCGGGGGCATCGCACCACCGCAACTCATTGTGATTGATGAAGATAATGCCGCTCAGCACGCGCCGATTATCACCGCGTGGCTTGCCGTGGGACTTCGGAAAGCAGGGCTCAAGGTGCGCCATCTGAGTGTCGCTCAACCAGAAAAGATCGGACATGTCACCGCCCGCTTTTTGAACCGTGAATCACGCCACCAACCGAAAATCAAGGGGTCATGCTACCGCGGGTAAATGGACAAATAAAGAACCCCTTTCGGGGTTCTTTATGTTTAGAAGAGCGAAAGCTGAACGGGTTCCCCGTCATCTGTCGTCTCAAGCCAGGCCGTGACGAAGGCCACCGGGCCGCCTGCCGTCTCCACCAGCTCGCGCGGGCAGAAATGCGACCAATAGCCGGTTTCGGATATCGGATGCGGTCTGCGGTCAGGCGTCACGATTTCCAGA
>JBKEAB010000220.1:0-3877 GCA_047971845.1 Paracoccus sp. (in: a-proteobacteria)
ATGCACGCGGGCGCGGAATGCCAACGCGATACCGGTGAAGATCGAGATCGTGAAACAGGACATCAGCATGTCGTCCAGCCACAGGACCGAGGTGCTGAACAGGCTGCGCGCGAGGATCTGCACCCCGACACTGACAAACATCAGGATCAGTGCAACCACCATCAAGACCGTGAGGACCCGCGCGAGGATATAGCAAAGGCGCAGGAAAAACGGGACGGACCGGCTCATGACACCACCCATGTGACGATTGGAGGGAAAATCCAGATCAGGGCCGCGACGCCCAGCATGACCAGGATAAACGGCACGCATTCGCGGGCCACGTCCCAGACCTTGACCGGCGTGATCGAGGCGACGACGAACAGGCACAGCCCCACCGGCGGCGTGATCAACCCGACCGCCAGCACGATCAGGATCACCATCGTGGCGACCAGAGGATCGACTCCGACCTGCGAAAACAGGGGAATGATGATAGGCCCGGCCATCAGGATCGTAGTGGTCGTATCCAGAAACATCCCCAGCACGAACATCAGCACGCCAGCGGCAATGATGAAGCCAAGCGGCGAATCCGATATGCTGAGGATCATGCCTCCGACCTGTGCCGGCACCCCGGCGACCGTCAGAAAGAAGGAAAACACCGTCGCCCCGCAGATGATGAACATGATCGAGGCGCTGGTGATCCCGGCCGATTTCACCACGTCCAGCAATTGCGACAGGCTGGCCTCGCGATAGATCAGCAGGCTGACGGCAAGCGCATAGGCCAGAACTACGACCGACGCTTCGGTCGGCGTGAACAGGCCGCTGAGGATGCCGCCGATGATGATCGCAGGTGCGCCGATGGCCAGCAGCCCGTCTTTCAGCGAGGCCAGGAACAGGCTACTGCTGAACGGCCTGAACCCGGCCTGATAGCCGCGCCGCTGGCAGATCCAGGTGCTGACAAGCGCCATGCCCAGTGTGATCAGGATGCCCGGAATGATACCGGCCATGAAGAGCTCGTTCAGCGACTGGCCCGAGATGAAGCTCCAGATGATCATCGGGATCGAGGGCGGAATGATCATCCCAACCGGCGAAGTAGCGGCCGTGATCGCGGCGCTATAGACACGGGAATAGCCCTGCCGCTCCATCGCCGGGATCATTACCGATCCGACCGCCGAGGTGTCGGCAACCGCAGACCCCGAAATCCCGCCAAAGATCATCGATGCGCCGACATTGGCATTCGCCAGCCCACCCGGCAGGAAGCCGAAACAGGCATCGCAGAACCCGATCAGGCGTCGGGATATGCCGCCCGTTTCCATGACCGCGCCGGCCAGAATGAAGAAGGGAATGGCAAGAAGGACATAGCTTTCGGAACCCGCCGTGAAACGCTGAATGACCATAAGCATCGGAAAGTCCAACAGCCACAGCCCGAACGCACCCGACAGCATCAGGGCAAGCGCGATGGGAACGCCGCTCAGCAGCAGCACGATCAGTGCGCTGATCGCATAGATGGCTTCGACTGACATGGGAATGACCTCGGATATGGGAGAGCCGGTACCGGCTCTCCACTCACGACCTCAGCGGGCGGCGTCGATGGCATCAAGCCATTTGCCAGCCGCCTCGCCATATTCTTCCTTCAGAGCCGGCAGACCGGTATCGCGGAAAACGGCAAGGAAGGCATCGAGGTCGATGTCCTCGGGGCGGATGATGGTGATCTGGCCCTCGATCTCGGCCAGCTGCGCGGCCTCTTCCTCGACGGCGATCGCAGGATACTCGGCTGTGGTCTCGGTTGCGGCCCGCACGACCGCCTCTTTCTGCGCATCGTCCAGTTTTTCCCAGGTGCGATTACTCATCGACACCATATGCGGCGAGATCCCCCAAGGCACCATGGACAGCGAATCCTGCACCTCATAGAGCCGCGCGCCGACGATATTGCCCACGGGGTTATGCTGCCCCTGAACGACACCGCGCTGAAGCGCCACGTAAAGCTCGGAAAAATCGATCGGCGTCGGGATCGCACCCACTGCCTCTGCCATGACGTTGAAGGATGGCACGTTGGGATTGCGGATCTTGATGCCTTCCAGATCGGACGGCGCCTTCACCTCGACATCGTTCATGGTGATGTAGCGGAAGCCTCCATGGGGCACGACAAACAGGGCCTTGACACCGGCTTCGCCCTGAAACGCCTCCATCAGCGCGGCGCCCTCGTCACCGCCATAGAAATCCGTGAAATGGTCAAGGCTGGAATACAGCATCGGCGATTCCAGCGCACCCGCCCAAGGAACGAAGTAAGAGAATGTCCCGGCGATGGTCATGTCGATGGTGCCGCTGCGCACGCCTTCCTGCAACTGGCGCTCATTCCCCAGCGTGCTGGAGTTGAAGACCTGAACCGAAACAGTTCCATCGCTATACTCTTGCACTTTTTCGGCGAACAGGCCTGCGATGGTTTCTTGCGGGCTGACCGGCGCACCGACATGACCTAGCCGGATCGACACATCTTCGGCAAAAGCCATCGTGGTAATACCACTGACGATAAGTGCTGCGGGCAGTATTTGACTGAAGCTTCTCATGGTTTCCTCCCATTATGAGAATTTGGTTTCTCCGTCTCAGTCGCGATGGACTGACATTCGCATCCGCAAGGCGCGTCCGATTTCGAAGTGCTGCCTTACCGCGCTTTCAGCGGCATCGGCATCGCCCTGGGTCAAAGTCGTCAGAATTCGATAGTGATCGTCGACAATCAGCTTGCGCGTCTCGGCATCGGCACCGACCAGCACACGCCGGTCGGCATGCGAACGCTGCAGCAGATCGGCCACCGCAACATACATGGTCCGCAATGCCGAAGCGGCGCTGGCATCGACCATTGCGATGTGGAAGTCATAATCCGCCTTCGCACCGGCAACCGGATCCTCGATCGTCTCGGCAATCGTATCTGCATGTCGGCGCATTCTCTCGAAGTCGCTGATTCCGGCGCGCGCCACGGCACGCCGCGCGGCCTGACATTCGATGGCGATCCGGGCTTCCATGACCTCCTCCACCGCGTCACCTTTTTGCGCCAGAGCAAAGCTGAAGAAGTCGCCCAGAACGGCAATATCCGGCGATGAGACGATGGAGCCTACGCCATGCCGAATGTCGATGACCCCCATAATCGACAGCGCACGCAACGCCTCACGCAGTACCGGCCGGCTGACCTCAAGCTGCTGACACAGTTCACGTTCCGGCAGCAGCAGATCGCCCTCCTTCAGCGAGCCGCTCAGCAATTGCTCGCGCAGAAAGCCGAACACGCGCTCATAGCCATTCACTGTTTTACGGGCCAAATACTGCATGATCTCCCCCATTTCCAACTGGTAATACCACTGACGATGAATAAAATCAATGCTGAGAAAGTAAGGTCTTCCGGGGCGACCAGGCTCCTATCGCGGCAGTTTTGTCGGCAAAAACCTGCGGTTGCCGGTCTATGCGCGTCGGTGCAGTTTTTGGTGTCTGGTGTTGATGTGGCGTTGATGTAAGTGCGCGATTGGCCGGTGGTATGGAGATACCATCTACCTATCTATTTGATATATCTTGGAGATTTGGTTGCGGGGGTAGGATTTGAACCTACGACCTTCAGGTTATGAGCCGAACTGAGCGGAAATTATGAAATTTAGCAATATCAGCACCTTACGAGACAACCGTTTGTTTTCTTGCGACTTCCATTCCGACATCCGACCGCATCACCCGGCTTTGGACGGCACAACCCGCGCGAAAACTGCAACCAAGGGTTGAGGTGGCGTTGAGGTTAACGAAGTCTGATACCATCGTTAGACGCCCTATAGGACAGCTTCTTTCTACAAATCGCCGAATGTTTGGCGCACTTGCTCCCATGCCTGATCAAGGTGCTCGCGCAAGGCCGCCTCCGCAGCGTCGG
>JBKEAB010000221.1:0-2476 GCA_047971845.1 Paracoccus sp. (in: a-proteobacteria)
CAGACAGCCGAGGGCACACTCTATCTCTTCGTGGCAATCGACCGAACGAGCAAGTTCGCGGTCACCCAGATTGTCGAAAAGGCTGACAGGCGGACGGCCTGGGAGTTCCTGGAGCATCTGCTGGAGGCTGTTCCCTACCGTATCCACACGATCCTGACGGATAACGGCATCCAGTTCGCCGCGCAGCCCCGGAACCGAAACACCGCCTATTCCCGACAGATGCGCTTCGACATGATCTGCGAGGCCAACGGGATCGAGCATCGCCTGACCAGGCCCAACCATCCGTGGACCAACGGCCAGCTCAAACGCATGAACCGGACAATCAAGGACGCGACCGTCAAACGCTTCCACGACGACAGTCACGATCAGCTTCGTAGCCACCTCGCCGACCTCATGGCCGCTGACAACTTCGCACGCCGCCTCAAGACCCTCAGCGGCCGAATACATCTGCAAGGTCTGAACTTCAGAGCCAGATGGATTCATCATCAATCCGATCAACCAGATGCCGGGACTGAACAACTAGGTTGTGTCAACAGGACCTTGCTGGACCCTTGTTTCCTGCTTCGCTAAGCTGGCCTCAGGAAAGATTTTACTGACGTTATTATTTGATGAGGGAGAGGCAAATGGGCACTCTTAACGTCACTGCATTTCTGGGATTTACAGCACTGGTAGCTTATCTGTCCTATTTGTGGACCCGTGGGACTGATGAACATAATTCAGATGGGTACTTTCTGGGCGGTCGATCGCTGACCGCGCCGGTTATTGCCGGGTCGTTATTGCTGACAAACCTGTCAACAGAACAGATCGTGGGGCTGACCGGACAGGCTTATGCCGAAGGTATTCTTGTTATGGCCTGGGAAACCCTGGCGGCGATTACCATTGTGATTACGGCGCTTGTTCTGTTGCCGCGTTACCTGCGGTCAGGTGTATCAACCATTCCGGCCTTTCTTGAAGAACGCTATGATGCGCAGACCAAGACAGCGACATCGCTTCTGTTCCTGTCCGGTTATGTCATCGTGCTGTTGCCGATCGTGCTGTATTCAGGGGCTCTGGCCCTTTCGACGATGTTCGATGTTCCTGGCGTTCTGGGCGTTGGCGATACTGTGGCATTATGGATCACTGTTTGGGCTATTGGCATTGTCGGGTCGGTTTATGCGATTTTCGGGGGACTAAAAGCCGTCGCCGTGTCTGACACAATCAACGCAATCGGGTTGTTTCTGGGCGGGTTTCTGGTACCGGTTTTCGGGTTGCTGGCCATCGGAGGAGGCAGTGTCCTTGACGGGTTGTCGGTGCTCTGGACCGAAAACCCCGGAAAATTTGACGCCATTGGCGGACCGGATTCTTCCGTTCCGTTTGCGACGATCTTCACCGGGATGATGCTGGTTCAGCTGTTCTATTGGGGAACGAATCAGGCGATTATCCAACGTGCCTTGGGGGCCAGGGACCTGAAAGAGGGACAGAAAGGTCTCATCATTGCGGCATTTCTGAAGATATTCGGTCCGGTTATCGTCGTGTTACCCGGGATCATTGCCTATCACCTGTTCAGTGGTGGGCTGGAGGTTGCAGACCAAGCCTACCCAAGGCTGGTCAGTGAAGTATTGCCCTTCCCGTTGCGAGGCTTCTTTGCAGCGGTCCTGTTTGGGGCCATCCTCAGTTCGTTCAACTCGGCGCTGAACAGTTCGGTGACATTGTTCGGGGTGGATATCTATCGCCAATATATCAGGCCTGAAGCTTCGGATGTCCAGACCGTACAGGCCGGAAAGAACTTTGGTTGGGTGCTGGCCATTGCAGCAATGACCATTGCGCCTTTCATTGCCAAGGCTCCGCAAGGTTTGTTCGGATACCTGCAGGAGGTCAATGGCTGTTACAGCATCCCGATCCTGACGATTATCCTAGTTGGTATCTTTACGCGGCGGGTACCGCCAATGGCCGCCAAGATCGGGCTGGCCTCCGGGGTTGTGCTTTACATCATCAGCCAGTTTATCCTGAAATCCCGGATCGGTGCGGAAAACTATCCGCATTACCTGCATGTTATGGCCATCCTGTTTGCCCTGAATATCTGTATCATGCTGATTATTGGCAAGATGCGCCCGATGGAGCCGGCCTATACACCCCACGACAGTCATGCTGTCAATATGACACCTTGGGGGCTGGCCAAACCAATGGGGGCGCTGATCGTGGCGATTGTGGTGTCAACTTATTTCATCTTCACCTGAATGGATATGTAGGTCGTGTTGACAAAAGGGGTTCCGCTCGTGCTTAGGGCATGTTTCAAGCTGGCATCTGCGATGGAGACCAGCTTGGCACGAGATCTTATGTCGGACGAGGAATGGGCGTTCTTTTAGGGCTTCATCCTCTCTGTTCGCGCCCCGAATGGACGCAAGCCGACCAACCACCGCCTCGTCCTTGATGGCATTTTCTGGATTTCCCGAACCGGTGCGCCATGGCGGGACCTACCGGCCGAGTTCGGCAAATG
>JBKEAB010000222.1:0-18263 GCA_047971845.1 Paracoccus sp. (in: a-proteobacteria)
AGCCTAAGGCATGATGGCCCATGGCCTTTCCCCAGCCACATCCCGCACCGAAACAAATCGCGGCTGACCATCAGGAAAATCAATGGCAACCGCCCCGGTTTGATGTAGTGCACGTTGATCAAACAGCCAGCATGGCGGATTGCCTGACAACCCCGTGACCTCCTGATCGGTCACAATGATTACCCTGTTCCGACAAGCTGCCGCCACAGCCTGCGCCGAGCCTTTGCCAGTCAGGTGCAGGATCTCCAACCCGCCGATCTCCACACGCCTTTCTCCGACTGGCCCTTCCCAGCCCGGACGTATTGCCGCCTCGTCCTGACTGGCAATATCACCATCATTTTCCAGCCATTCACCAACCGTAAATGCCCCACCCCTGGGTTTTGAGAGTGAGCGCCCGGCCACCGTCATCAACCCGACAGCATCCCCCTGCCCTGACACTAATAAATCGGGACGGCTGGTCGCCCCCCACAACCCTGTCCCGACAATCAGCATGAAAATACCGGTCATTACCCGCAAGCTGTGCCACGGCAATACATTCACTCGCCAGGACAGCAACATGATGACAACACCGCCCCCCATCAATGGCAGCACAAGGGGATCAGGTTGCACAATATAGCTGACAGCGCCGTTCAGACCGGCAACCCACTCACCCACAGCCAGCATCCAGCGTGTTCCCAGCCCCATCAGCCATAATGCCAGCCCTTCCAGCCCGAAAATGGCCAGCAGGGCCGCAATCGGCCCCATGGGCATGATCAATATACCGGCTACCGGCACCACAAGCAGATTTGCCAGAACCCCATAATGTGCCATGCGACTGAAATGCGCGGCAGCAATGGGAGAAGTTGCCAGCCCCGCAATGACCGAAGACAATACCAACATCAGCACCGGGCGCAGATATCGCGGCAAATGCCGTCCTATCCGCTGACAGGGAGGGTAGATTACAATCAGGGCAACCGTGGCGGCAAAGCTCATCTGAAATCCGGGTGTCAGCAATGCTTCTGGCGCGATGGTCAAAATCACGATTGCTGCAAGCGAAACGGTTTGCAGCGACAGGGCCCGACGATCCGCCAGAACCGCTCCCAGCATCACAGCGACCATCAGGAAGGCCCGTTCAGTCGCAACCCCGCCGCCCGACAGCCACAGATAGGCACCAGCGGCCAGCAAGGACACGATTGCCGCAAATTTATGCGCCGGCAACATTTGTCCATGACCTGTCGCAGCCTGCAGAGCCACGATAGTCAATCGCATCGCAGTATAAACGAATCCAGCCAGCATCCCCATATGCAGGCCGGAAATCGAAATGATGTGAAAGAGGTTCGAATCTCTCATCATCTGATTTGTCGCTCCGGAAATCCCGCTGCGATCCCCCGTCATCAGGGCCGAGGCAACCGCACCGGCCTGCCCCCCGATCCGTTCCTGCATCGTTGCCGAAAGCCGCATCCGCAACCGGTGTAAACGCAGTGCTCCGCCCGCTTCAGGCGGAGCAGCAACCATAACCGGATTGCGCGTATAACCGACAGCACCAAGGCGTTCAAACCAAGCCGAGCGACGGAAATCAAAGCCTCCGGGCTCCGCCGGCCCCGGAGGAGGCCCGAGATGTCCGGTCAGCATGATCCACGTGCCGGGGGATGGCACTTCATCCACATCATCAGGCAACGATAAACGGACCCTTTGCGGAATCCTGTCCGGTGCCATGCGCTCCAGCCTGACATTGTCCAATGTCAGGCGGATACGGTCCCGGCCCGAACGATCAATACCAATCACCCGACCCTCTACCGGGCCGTAATAGCGAAAACCAAGGACCGGAGCATCTACACGGGCCGCACGCAGGCTGGTCAACCCAAAACCAACCGCCATGCAAATCAGCGCAAAGCCCAGTAATCGCAGCTGTTCAGGGTAGCGTAATTTCCAATAGCCGTACCATAGGACATTCCCGCCAAGCAGTGTAGCAACCGCCAGCCCATTTGCCAGGTAATCCGGCTGTACTGGCAACTGGAACCACAGTCCGATCCCCAATGCCATCCAGCATGGAACCCACGGCATCAACCCGGCCCGTTCGCTGATACCTGTAATATGCGGACGGGGTCGCATAATTCCGGCGGCACTGGCGATACGCTTTCTAGACCGGCCCACCCTGTTTCCGGGCGTTGTTTCTGCCCCGGCAACTGCCATATCCGATGCCATTGTCCTTTCCCGGGCCCTTCGTTATCCCTCGCCTGAAACTAGATCCAAACTCGTTGAGAAAAGGTTAACCCTCTGAGGGCAACCTGAATCCGAACGAAAGGCCCGCCATGACCGATACCATTGTCACCCGCTTTGCCCCTTCGCCTACTGGTTATCTTCATATCGGCGGGGCACGTACCGCACTGTTCAACTGGCTTTTTGCCCGGGCAAATGGTGGAAAATTCCTGTTACGGATTGAAGATACCGACCGCGCCCGCTCCACCCCCGAGGCAAGCAAAGCAATCTTGGACGGGTTACGCTGGTTGGGCCTTGACTGGGATGGCGAGCCAGTCAGCCAGTTTGCCCGCGCAGACCGTCACGCCAAGGTGGCCCGGGCTATGCTGACCAGCGGTCATGCTTACCACTGTCATGCCACACAGGAAGAAATCGCTGCCTGGCGCGAAGCCAATCCAAACCGGCCCTATCAGTCCCCTTGGCGAGATCGCAGTGACGAGCAGCCCTATACTACCCCCTACGTCATTCGCCTGAAGGCCCCGAAGACAGGGGAAACCATCATTGCCGATGCCGTACAGGGGGATGTAACATTCCGCAACGATCAGCTTGATGATATGGTGCTGCTGCGCAGCGACGGCACCCCAACCTATATGCTGGCCGTTGTTGTCGATGATCACGACATGGGTGTGACCCACATCATCCGTGGTGACGACCACCTGACCAATGCCGCCCGCCAGATCCAGATCCATGACGCAATGGGCTGGAACCGCCCGGTCTTTGCACATATTCCCCTGATTCATGGTACGGACGGCAAGAAACTGTCGAAACGACATGGCGCGGTTGGCCTGCATGAATATGCCGCAATGGGCTACCCCCCCGAGGCTATGCGCAATTATCTAGCACGGCTCGGCTGGGCACATGGTGACGATGAGTTGTTCACAGACGAGCAAGCCCTTGAATGGTTTGATATCAAAGGAATAGGTCGTTCTCCTGCCCGGTTGGACTCCAAGAAGCTTGAACATGTCTCTGGCTGGCATATTGGCCGGATGGATGAGGACAGACTGCTTTCGGAACTGACCTCATACCTTGAAGCAGCCCACCAGCCAGCACTGACTGACAGTCAGATTACCCGTCTGAAACCAATCCTGCCGGTCCTTCAGGAAAAGGCAAAATCCCTGCCCGGATTACTGGAACAGGCCCATTTCGCGCTGATCAAACGCCCGGTTTACGCGGATGAGAAAGCTGCCAAATCCCTGGATTCGGTATCCCGTGGTATGCTGAAAGAATTGACTGCCGCGCTGCAGCATGTTAGCTGGACTCGAAGCGAGTTGGAGCAGGCCGCCAAGACCGTAGTGGAACAGCACGGCATGGGCCTCGGCAAGATTGCAGCACCGCTAAGGGCTGCTCTGGCCGGGAAGACCTCGACCCCCAGCGTGTTCGATATGATGCTGGCGCTTGGCCGCGATGAGGCCCTTGCGCGGCTTCAAGACCAAGCGGGCTAAGGCCTGCCCCCCCCACGCCCGGTGCCCTGCCGCGCCGGCCAAAGCGAAGGAAACCGGAATGTCTGACAATAAATCCGCGATGCTATCCGTTTACGGCAAGGATATAGAGCTGCCCGTGCTGAAACCAACGGCCGGGCCGGACTGCCTGGATATCCGCAAGCTTTATGGTCAGGGCGATGTCTTCACCTATGATCCTGGCTTCACCTCAACCGCATCATGCGATTCGGCAATCACCTTCATTGACGGTGACAAGGGAGAGCTGTGGTATCGTGGTTACCCGATTGAGCAACTGGCCAATAAATCCCACTATCTGGAAGTCTGCTATCTGCTGCTGCACGGCGAATTGCCGGATCGCACCCAGATGGAAGATTTCGAAAGCCGGATCACCCGCCACACGATGGTGCATGAGCAGATGCACTATTTCTTCCGCGGTTTCCGTCGTGACAGTCACCCCATGGCCACCATGGTTGGTGTTGTTGGTGCCATGTCGGCCTTCTATCACGATTCAACGGATATCTCGGACCCGGTACAACGTGAAATCGCGTCGATGCGCCTGATTGCCAAAGTTCCGACAATTGCGGCAATGGCCTATAAGTATTCAATCGGCCAGCCGTTCATCTATCCGAAAAACGACCTCGATTATGCATCAAACTTCCTGCATATGTGTTTCTCGGTTCCAGCTGAAGAATACAAGATCGACCCGGCCCTGTCGCGTGCAATGGACCGCATCTTCACACTTCACGCCGATCACGAACAAAATGCCTCAACATCAACTGTACGCCTGGCAGGCTCATCCGGTGCAAACCCGTTTGCCTGTATCGCCGCCGGGATTGCCTGCCTTTGGGGGCCGGCTCATGGTGGGGCCAATCAGGCCGCACTGGAAATGTTGCAGGAAATAGGCAGTGTTGATCGCATCCCCGAATATATCAAACGTGCCAAGGACAAGAACGACCCCTTCCGCCTGATGGGCTTTGGCCATCGTGTCTACAAGAACTTTGACCCGCGCGCGAAGGTAATGAAAGAATCCGCAGACGAGGTTCTGGATCTGCTCGGAATTGAGAATAACGAAACCCTGAGGGTCGCCAAGGAACTGGAGAAGATTGCATTGGAAGACGATTATTTCGTTTCCAAGAAGCTTTACCCCAACGTGGATTTCTATTCCGGCATCATCCTTTCGGCCATGGGCTTCCCAACTTCGATGTTTACCCCGATCTTTGCACTGTCACGTACCGTTGGTTGGATCTCGCAGTGGAAGGAAATGCTCAGCGATCCCCAAAACAAGATTGGCCGCCCGCGTCAGCTTTATATCGGCCAAACCAAACGTGACTATGTTCAGGTCGAAAACCGCTGATCATGATAAAACAGAAAACATGGCCCCGGAGAGTTCCGGGGCCATTTTGCTGCGCCCACATCATGTAATGTGCGCTATCGGGTGGGCTGGGCATGGCTATTCGCCAGAGTTTTCCGCAAACATGGATGCAGTTGTCATTGGCCGGTTGCGAGCTGACCCTCAGACCACGGTCGAATTCACCAATACCGCCGACACAATCTGCACCCCCTGCCCACACCGGCGAGGAACAGGATGTTCATCCGCTGACAAGATTACCGAGCTGGACCGACAACATGCAGCTGCTCTCGGGATCCGCGCTGGAGACCGGATGAGTTGGCATGAGGCACAAAGCCATGCAATTTCATGTCTGAAGCCGGACGATCTCGACCAAATTTGCTCACGATGTCAGTGGCTTGAATACGGATTATGCAAACAGGCATTGCAGCGTTTGCAGGAATGATACGCCGCCCCAAAGGGCGGCGTATCATCTTTATCGTCTATAACTGGCTTGCTGCACTATAATCAGCGACGATCAAACAGTGCCCAACCACCGCATACTACCAAGGCCGCAATCACCGACTTGACCACCGCACCCAGCAAGAACGGCACGACGCCAGCCATCAGCGCAGCCTGCCAATCCAGACCCGTCACAATTTTCAGGGCCACGGCTCCCGGTACGAAAAGCAGCATGCCCGGAACAAGCGCCGCAACAAAAAGCCGCATGAAACCACGGTCAAAGCCGCGCTCAACCATCCAGCCAGTCAGCCACGCCATGCCAACAAACCCCCACAGGAAACCGGCCGTCGGTCCAAACAGGTGTACCGGTCCGCCACTTGCATTAGCAAAAACCGGAAGACCGATGGCACCTTCCGCCAGATAGGCAACCAGCGTGACCGCCGCCAGCCGTGAACCATAGGTCAGACCAATCAGCGAAATGGCTAGGGTCTGCAATGTCATCGGCACCGGATACATCGGCACAGATGCCTGTGCCGAAATAGCCAGCAGTACCGTGCCAGACAGAACCAGCATGGCATTTACCAAAAGTGAACGACTGGGGAGTGCGGCTTGGGAGAGTGTCATGTGACGGCCCTTCTAGGAGTTTTGTTCTGGCGCGATCATGCCGTATCCGCTCTGAAAGTCAATCAGAACTCCTCCGCTTGCGCTTGCAGCACCGCTATGCGAGAGGATCCGCCATGGATCAGAATACCCAGAAAACCGCATTGGTGACCGGCGCATCGCGCGGTCTTGGTGCCGCCCTTGCCGAAGCACTTGGCAGGCGTGGCTATCATGTCATCGCGGTGGCTCGCACCACGGGCGGATTGGAAGAGCTGGATGACCGCATCCGCATTGCAGGAGGCTCAGCTGCAACGCTTGCCCCGATGGATATCAACGAACCGCAAGCCATGATGCAGCTTGCCGCAGCCATCGCACAACGCTGGGGTGGGCTGGATATCTGGGCACATTGCGCCATCCATGCAGCTCCCCTGACCCCCGCAGGTCATATTGATGGCAAGGACTGGGAAAAATCTTTCCAGACCAATGCCACGGCAACCCAGAATCTGATCGGCCTGACTGAGCCGCTTCTACAGGCCCGCAATGGCACCGCCATTATTCCGACAGATCCACGAAACGGTCAGAAATTCTTTGCTGCCTATGGAGCGACCAAGGCCGCACAGATGGCCCTTGTCGAAAGCTGGAAGGCGGAATCCGAACGGCTGGGTCCTCGTATCCTGACCCCGCTTCCCGCCCCAATGCCAACCGCCATACGCGGCCGGTTCTTTCCGGGTGAAGATCGCAGCCTTCTGTCCCCTTGTGCTATTGAGGCCGACCGGATCATCGCGGAAGCCAGTCTGTAACCCGTTCAGACATCCCAGTCCTCGATATGCCGCGCAGCACCAATGGCCAGCCAATCGGCACGTACGCGCGCCACACGTGTTGCACCCCATGTCCGGAAAACAATGGTAAACCCATCCGGCGTAATGTTATCAGCGCTGATATCGGCCCGCTGGTTATCGCCATTGTCAATATCCCACATCGACAGGCCAATATGAATCGCGGGCGTGCCAACAAAGCTCTGGCCAAACGCTACCTCAAGCCGGGATTCACGGGCACCATGCCCTGTCCACATCTCTCCGCCGTCATCAAAGGCCGCAAACAGCACCCTGCTGCCCTGTTGAACCCCAACTGCATGATGGTCAAATCTTTTCATCGTTACACCAACATAAACTAAACACTTTGTTAATAAATCCAAAAAGAAGGCCCCGGCAATGCCAGGGCCCAACCAAAGTTCAATTTGTCACAGCAATCAGTCAGGGAATGACGCGGAATTCGGATCGAGTCCAATATGCGTGCCAAGCGCTTCCATATCTGCCAGAAGCTTCACACTCGCAGCGACAACACTTTCCGCACCATTAAGCTCTTCGCGTGCCTCGGCGGTCTTCTTCTTGCGATGTGCTGAACGCATCATCTCATCGAAGACATCCTGTGTCATTTCTTCGCGCCTGCGGCCGATCTCTGCCAGAAGCGAAATCGAATCGCCGTTGATTTCGGCAAAACCACCGGAGATTGCAAACTGGGTTTCTGCCCCCTGCCCGTCAGTGACCGTAACGAGACCGGGACGCAGGTTCACGATGCTGGGGGCATGCCCCGGCATCGCAGTTAGATCACCTTCTTCGCCCGGCAGGCGCACCTCGCGCACAGTAACGGACATCAGATTCCGTTCCGGTGCGACAAGGTCGAACTGCATGGTATCAGCCATGACGCCCCCTTACGCCGCTTCCGCAGCAAGTTTTTGTGCTTTGGTTTTCACATCCTCGATCCCGCCAACCATATAGAAGGCAGCTTCCGGCAGGTGATCATATTCACCGTTCACGACAGCCTTGAAGGACGAAATCGTGTCTTCCAGCGGAACCTGAACACCATCCGAGCCGGTAAAGACCTTCGCAACATCGAAGGGCTGCGACAGGAAGCGTTGGATCTTCCGAGCACGTGCCACGGTCAGCTTGTCCTCTTCGGAC
This sequence comes from Paracoccus sp. (in: a-proteobacteria), assembly GCA_047971845.1. Lineage (GTDB taxonomy): Bacteria > Pseudomonadota > Alphaproteobacteria > Rhodobacterales > Rhodobacteraceae > Paracoccus. The sequence continues at coordinate 8,028 of JBKEAB010000222.1, forward strand.
AGTTCGTCCATGCCGAGAATGGCAATGATATCCTGAAGCGATTTATATTTTTGCAGGATACCCTGAACATCGCGGGCAACCTGATAGTGCTCTTCACCGACGACGGCCGGGTCGAGGATACGGCTGGTCGAATCCAGTGGATCCACAGCCGGATAAATACCGAGCTCGGAAATCGCACGCGACAGAACTGTCGTAGCGTCAAGGTGAGCAAAGGTCGTAGCCGGTGCCGGGTCGGTGAGGTCATCGGCCGGAACATAAACGGCCTGGATCGAGGTGATCGAGCCGTTCTTGGTCGAGGTGATCCGTTCCTGCATGGCACCCATATCGGTGGCCAGAGTCGGCTGATATCCCACGGCCGAAGGAATACGGCCCAGAAGTGCCGACACCTCGGATCCCGCCTGCGTGAAACGGAAGATGTTATCAACAAAGAACAAAACGTCGGTGCCAGTGGCATCGCGGAACTGTTCAGCCAATGTCAGACCGGTCAGGGCAACACGCATACGCGCACCAGGAGGTTCATTCATCTGGCCATAGACCAGTGCCACCTGTGAATCCGCCAGATTGTCCGGCTTGATAACGCCCGACTCCACCATTTCATGATAAAGGTCGTTCCCTTCACGGGTCCGTTCACCAACCCCGGCAAATACCGAATAACCCGAGTGCACCTTGGCGATATTGTTGATCAGTTCCATGATCAGAACTGTCTTGCCAACGCCGGCACCACCGAACAGGCCGATCTTGCCGCCCTTGGCATAAGGTGCCAGCAGGTCGATAACCTTGATGCCCGTTACCAGAATTTCCGATGATGTCGCCTGTGAAGCAAAGTCCGGAGCCAGCTGGTGAATGGCGCGGGTTTCGGTGACATTCAGGGCATCGCCCTCATCCACCGGTTCACCCACGACGTTCAGGATGCGGCCCAGCGTCACATCACCGACCGGAACCTGAATAGGTGCACCTGTATCTGACACTCCGGTACCGCGGACCAGACCTTCGGTCGCATCCATGGCAATCGTGCGGACAGTATTCTCACCAAGGTGCTGAGCAACCTCCAGCACCAGACGCTTACCGTTATTTTCAGTCTCAAGCGCATTCAGGATCGCCGGCAGGTCACTATCGAACTGCACGTCCACAACGGCGCCGATGACCTGCGTGATCTTACCTTTTCCTTTGGCCTCTGCCATGTGTCTACCCCTTTGCGGTCAGAGCGCCTCAGCGCCCGAAATGATTTCGATGAGTTCCTTGGTGATCGCGGCCTGGCGTGACCGGTTATATTGGGTCGTCAGTCTGTCGATCATATCGCCGGCATTGCGCGTGGCGTTATCCATGGCGGTCATGCGCGCACCTTGTTCCGAGGCGGCATTTTCCAGCAGGGCAGTAAAAACCTGTGTCGCCACTGCACGCGGCAGCAAGTCACGCAGGATTGCCTCTTCTCCGGGTTCGTAATCGTATTCGGCCGAAGCACCATCAGCGACTTCTTCACCTTCCTCAATCAGCGCAGGAATGATCTGACGGGCGGTCGGAACCTGGCTAATGACCGATTCGAAACGATTATAGAACAGTGTCGCCACATCGAAGTCACCCCGCTCGAAACGTTCCAGCACTTCATCAGCGATGGAGCGGGCATCTTCATAGGCCAGTACCTTCACTTCAGACATATCAACATGGTGAACGAAGCTTTGTGCAAAATCACGCTTGAGCTGTTCACGGCCTTTCTTGCCGACGGTCAGAATGGAAACCACCTTGCCCTGAGCGTGCAGTTTCTCGACCTGCTGGCGTGCCAGCCGCACAATGGACGAGTTGAATCCGCCCGCAAGTCCGCGCTCCGATGTCAGCACCACCAGCAGGTGCCGATGATCATCACCGGTTCCCGCCAGAAGACGTGGCGCGGAATCGGATCCTGCCGCATTGCTGGCCAACCCGGTCATGACCGCATTCATACGGTTAGCATAGGGCCGGGCAGCCTGCGCGGCCTCTTCGGCACGACGCAGTTTTGCAGCGGCAACCATCTGCATTGCCTTGGTGATCTTTCGCGTCGACTTGACGCTGTTGATCCGGTTTTTCAGATCCTTGAGGCTGGGCATCTATCCCTCCCCTCAGGCGCGGGTTTTGTTGTAAGCGTCCAGAGCAGCCTTGATCGCATCTTCCAGATCACCGGCAACCTTACGGTCATTTCTGGTCATGTCGCCCAGAAGATCGGCTTTCTGATTGCGCAGGAACTGGATAAGCCCCTGTTCCCAAGCCACCACGTCACGCACCGGAATATCGTCCACATAACCATGCGTCCCTGCATAGATCACGATAACGATTTCAGCATTGGTCAGCGGGTGATATTGCGGCTGCTTCATCAGCTCGGTCAGGCGCGCACCACGGTTCAGAAGCTTCTGCGTCGCAGCGTCGAGATCGGAGCCGAACTGGGCAAAGGCCGCCATTTCGCGATACTGTGCCAGTTCCAGCTTGACCGGACCGGCAACCGACTTCATCGCCTTGGTCTGGGCAGCCGAACCAACGCGAGAAACTGAAAGACCGGTGTTCACGGCGGGACGGATCCCCTGGAAGAACAATTCCGTTTCCAGAAAGATCTGACCGTCAGTGATCGAAATCACATTGGTCGGAATATAGGCCGACACGTCACCAGCCTGTGTTTCGATAATCGGCAGTGCGGTCAATGAACCTGCGCCGTAGTTCTCGTTCAGCTTGGCCGAACGTTCCAGCAGACGCGAATGCAGGTAGAACACGTCACCCGGATAAGCCTCGCGCCCCGGAGGACGACGCAGCAGCAGTGACATCTGGCGATAGGCAACAGCCTGCTTCGACAGGTCATCATAGATGATCAGAGCGTCCATGCCATTGTCACGGAAGTATTCGCCCATGGCCGTTGCCGAATATGGTGCCAGATACTGCATCGGCGCGGGATCCGAGGCAGTGGCCGCAACAACCGTCGTATAAGCCATGGCGCCGGTTTCTTCCAGCTTCTGCACCAGCTGCGCAACGGTCGAGCGCTTCTGACCGACGGCGACATAGATGCAGTGCAGCGTCTTCATGCCATCGTCTTCGCGACCGTTATAGTTCGCCTGGTTCAGGATCGTATCCAGTGCCACGGCAGTCTTGCCGGTCTGACGGTCACCAATGATCAATTCCCGCTGGCCACGGCCAACGGGGATCATGGCGTCAATAGCCTTCAGGCCCGTTGCCATCGGTTCATGCACGGATTTACGCGGCATGATGCCCGGTGCCTTGACGTCGGCAATCGCCATGGTGACATCTTCCAGCGGCCCCTTGCCATCAATCGGATTACCAAGCCCATCGACAACGCGGCCCAGCAGACTTTTCCCGGTGGGCACTTCCACGATGGCGCGGGTACGCTTGACGGTATCGCCTTCTTTGATGTCGCGGTCATCACCGAAGATAACGATACCGACGTTATCGGTTTCGAGGTTCAGGACCATCCCCCGGATACCGCCGGGGAATTCCACCATCTCACCAGCCTGCACCTGATCGAGTCCATAGACACGGGCGATCCCGTCACCGACCGACAGCACCTGGCCAACTTCGGCCACTTCGGCATCCTGCCCGAAGTTCTTGATCTGATCCTTGAGGATCGCCGAAATCTCGGCAGCCTGGATTCCCATTATCCGACCTCTTTCATAGCATTCTGAAGGGAAGCGAGCTTCGATTTGACCGAACTGTCGACCATCTGCGAGCCCAGCTTGACAATCATGCCGCCGATAAGACTTTCATCGACGCGCGTATTCAATTTGACCGTTTTGCCCGATTTTTCGGCCAGCGTAGCAGTCAGACGCTTTTTCTGTTCATCGCTCAGGGCGGCTGCGGAAACAACATCGGCAGTCACCTCTCCGCGTTCATCGGCAACCAGCCCCTGCAGGACCGATACAAACTGTGGCAAAGTGAACAGGCGCCGGTTCTGCGCCATCAGCGCCAGCGTATTCGCCAGAGAAGCGCCAAGCCCCATCTTCTTGGCAATGGCGGCAGCCCCGTCCTGCTGTTGATTGCGGGTATAAACCGGCGAAGAAATCAGATCGCGCAATGCATCACTTTGCTGCAATGCAGCACCGAGTTCATCAACCTGCGACGCAAGCTGGTCGATCCCCCCGGTTTCCTTGACGATATCAAAAAGTGCCTGCGCATAGCGCCCGGCAATCGAAGCGGAAATCGAAGCGGAATTGGCCACGGTCATCCTTCCGGTTAGCGCGTAACCCCGCCAGCTGGCCGCTTCAGGGAAACGAAACGGTCGGTTGCAGGGTCTGTGCGGGTCTTGAGGCAGCGCATCACCACCTCGTTATCTCGGGAGGTCTCTAACAATTGTTTGCCGCACCCGCAACCGCCTTGAGGTCTATACAGGCACGGTTTTTTTCAATCGGCGGGCAGATGCAACCGGGATATGGCACAGATATCCGGATCGGCAGGGAATTCTGCACTTGCAATATCGAAAATATCCGGCCTTGACAGTTCCCTTCCAGAAGGCATTCAGCCATTTCCGCGACTGCTTGACGCACCCCGCCCGACCCTGCCTGCGGCCGGATCCCGCGCCGGGCGCGGCCGGGCGATTCCTTCCAGCACATCCAGCGGGCTCGGAACAGAAACACGCCGCCCCGGCCCTGCGGGAGCATGAACCTGCTTGGAGAATTCAGCCCAGATCACACCAGCGACAAGCATTGAGGCAATCCGCCCACCCAGCTGTTCCCACCCCATTGCGCTGCGCAGCCAGAATCGCCGGTCAGATGGCGGGATATAGATCGCGGCACCGGCTCGTTCCGTCACGAAACCGGCGTCAGCCGCCTGCCCTTCAAGCTGCCCGGCCGTATAGCTGCGCCCAAGCCCGAAAGGTGTCGTGTCGGTACGCGCCCAAAGTCCGGCGCGGTTCGGCACCATCACCATCATCCGCCCCCCCGGCCCCAGTACCCGCCATGCTTCGGCCAGAAGGGCTGCCGGGTGATCGGATGTTTCCAGCCCGTGCAGGATGATCAGCCGGTCAATACTGCCGGTCTCCAGCGGCCAGGCGGTCTCATCGCACAGGACGCTATGGTTCGCCATGCCCGCAGGCCACCCCATGACACCCTGCGGTCCCGGCATCAGCCCGGTAACCCGCCGGGCCTGGGTCAGGTAAGGTCGCAGCATCGGCACTGCGAAACCATAGCCGGCAACACTCATCCCCGTCACCTTGCCGACAGGCCAGTTGGCAACCAGCCGTTCACGCAAAATACGCTGTGCCACCCGTCCCAGTGACCGGCTGTAATAAAAGCGTCGCAGTTCAATCACGTCATGGTGCATCGGCTCAGCTTGCAGCAATATCCTTCACAGTCCAGACTGAGCGCAAATGACAGGAGGTTGCAATGTCCCAAACCGAGATCATCACAATTCGCTGCCTGCAGGATAATTACGCCTATCTTCTGCATGCGAACGGTCAGACCGTCCTGTTCGATGCACCCGAAGCTGCACCGGTCCTTGATGCACTCTCCTCACGCGGATGGCCCCTCAGCGAAATCCTGCTGACCCATCATCATGATGACCACATTCAGGCCGCGCCGGAAATCATTGCGGCAACTGGTGCGAAGGTTACCGGCGCACGTGCCGATATCCACCGCCTGCCCGAACTGGATCACGCCGTAGCCCCCGGAGACAACATCCATGTTGCCGGGATGAACACCACAGTTATTGATGTTTCGGGACATACAGTCGGCCATATCGCTTTCCACATTCCGGATGCCGCCGCGGCATTTACCGGTGACAGCCTCATGGCACTTGGATGCGGACGCCTGTTCGAAGGTAATCCGGCCATGATGTGGGACAGCCTCATGCGGATCAATGCGCTTGCAGGCGATACGCTGATCTGTTCGGGCCATGACTATTGCGCAGGTAATGGCGCATTCGCCCTTTCGGTCGATCCCGACAATGCCGCATTGAAGGCCCGCATTAAGGCTACCGCCAGCGCTGCCCGTCCCTGCGCCCCGGCGACCTTGACCGATGAACGAGCCACCAATCCGTTCCTCCGGGCTCCTGATCTTGCCGCCTCACTTGATCAACCAGATGCAGCTTCGGCCTTTGCCGTGTTACGCCGGATGAAAGATGCTTTCTGAATCCTTGAAAATATCCGGTCCCCGCCCAAATTATAACCAGATCCGGAAGAGTTTCGGCGCGAATCTGAAGAATTGACTTGAATCGCGGCGAAATCCACCAAACCTTAATCATATAATGACAGTCTGAGCAGGTGGCCCGCAGGTCCAAACCGCCGGAACGACTGACACAGGAGATGCCAGTGCCTTCATTCTCGACCTCGCTGGAACAGGCAATCCACGCAGCGCTCGCGTTTGCAAATGAACGTCGTCATGAACTTGCGACGCTTGAACATTTATTGCTTGCACTGACCGATGAACCCGATGCCGTACGCGTCATGCGTGCCTGCAACGTCAACCTAGCCGAACTGCGCCAGAATCTGACAGACTTCATTGACGATGATCTGTCGACCCTGATTACGGATATCGACGGCTCCGAAGCCGTCCCCACAGCTGCCTTCCAGCGGGTGATCCAGCGTGCCGCCATTCATGTCCAGTCATCTGGCCGGGCAGAGGTGACGGGCGGCAATGTCCTGGTCGCAATCTTTGCCGAACGCGAATCACATGCAACCTATTTCCTGCAGGAACTGGACATGACCCGCTATGACGCAGTGAATTTCATTGCCCATGGAGTCGCCAAGAACCCGGATTTCAGCGAAGCGCGTTCCATCACCGGAACTGAACGACACGCAGAAGATGATGAGCAGCCACAGCAACAGAAGGAAGAAACCGCACTTCAGAAATACTGCGTGGACCTGAACACCAAGGCCATTCAGGGGGATGTCGACCCTCTGATCGGCCGCGAATCAGAGGTCGAACGCTGCATTCAGGTGCTCTGCCGCCGGCGCAAGAACAACCCGCTTCTGGTCGGGGACCCCGGCGTCGGCAAAACTGCCATTGCAGAAGGTCTGGCCAAGAAAATTGTCGAAGGTCAAACCCCTGATGTGCTGGCCGGAGCCACGATCTTTTCGCTTGATATGGGCGCTCTTCTGGCTGGAACCCGTTACCGCGGAGATTTCGAAGAACGGCTGAAGGCCGTCGTCAAAGAACTTGAGGCACACCCTGACGCCGTGCTGTTCATCGACGAAATCCATACCGTAATCGGTGCTGGCGCAACTTCAGGTGGTGCAATGGATGCTTCGAACCTGCTGAAACCTGCCTTGGCCGGTGGCAAGCTTCGTTGCATGGGTTCCACCACCTATAAGGAGTTCCGTCAGCATTTCGAAAAGGACCGCGCACTGTCCCGCCGTTTCCAGAAAATCGACATCAACGAGCCCTCCGTTCCGGATTCGGTCAAGATCCTGATGGGGCTAAAACCACATTTCGAGGCTCATCACGAACTGCGCTACACCAATGATGCAATCAAGACGGCAGTCGAATTGGCCAGCCGGTATATCAATGACCGAAAACTGCCGGACTCGGCCATTGATGTCATTGATGAAGCCGGAGCCGCCCAGCATCTGGTCACGGAAAGCAAGCGACGCAAGACAATCTCCGCCAGAGATATCGAATCTGTCGTGGCCAAGATCGCCCGCATCCCACCCAAGAAGGTTTCAAAGGATGATGCCGAAATCCTGCGCGATCTGGATCGCACACTGAAACGTGTCGTCTTTGGCCAGGACACGGCCATCGACGCACTGGCATCGGCAATCAAGCTGGCCCGCGCGGGTCTGCGCGAACCGGAAAAACCGATTGGCAACTATCTGTTTGCAGGTCCGACCGGCGTTGGCAAGACCGAGGTTGCCAAGCAGCTTGCAGATACTCTGGGCGTGGAACTGCTGCGTTTCGACATGTCCGAATACATGGAAAAGCATGCGGTATCGCGCCTGATCGGGGCGCCTCCGGGTTATGTCGGCTTCGATCAGGGCGGATTGCTGACTGATGGCATCGACCAGCACCCTCATTGCGTACTGCTGCTTGATGAAATCGAAAAGGCGCACCCGGATGTCTACAATATCCTCTTGCAGGTTATGGATCACGGCAAGCTGACCGACCATAACGGCCGGACGGTAGATTTCCGCAATGTCGTGCTGATCATGACATCAAATGCAGGCGCTGCCGATCAAACCAAGGCGGCAATCGGATTTGGTCGGGGCCGCCGCGAGGGCGAAGATACCGCTGCCATCGAACGGATATTCTCGCCCGAGTTCCGCAACCGTCTGGACGCCATCATCAGCTTCTCCCCCCTTTCACCCGAAGTTATCCTGCAAGTCGTCGAAAAGTTCGTCCTGCAACTCGAAGCACAGCTTATCGACCGCAATGTTCATATCGAACTGACCCCTGCCGCAGCCAGATGGCTGGCCGAAAAGGGATGTGATGAAACCATGGGTGCCCGCCCATTGGGCCGGGTCATTCAGGAAACGATAAAGAAGCCACTGGCCGAAGAACTACTGTTCGGCCGGTTGCAGAAGGGGGGTGTTGTCAGGGTCCGGATCGAAAGCAACAAACCGGCTTTCGAAATCACCGGCCCGGATGCTCCGCGCATTGGCGGAAAATCAAAGCCACCACTGCTGACTGCCAACTGATATACACATCACCATATTCCTGAACCCGACCGCCGCGATCCTTGTTGCGGCGGTCATTGACCGTCTTACGGGCATGATCCCAATGCAGCCATCAGGATCACATGCTTCAGGCAGATCCGGCGGGCTCAGGCCCTGCTGGCTTTTGCCTTCACAGCCAGGTCACGGGCAATCGCATAAGCGCCCTTGATGCGTTCACCATCACTGCCCCAGTCGCGCTTCAGGATAATCCTGTTATCTGCGACCTTGGCCTGACCGCGCTGATCGGTAAGGAATTCAACCAGACCAGCCGGGTTGGGAAACTTGTTATTATGAAACTGTACTGTCGCGCCTTTCGGGCCGGCATCCAGCTTTGCTATATTGGCCCGTTTCGCCATCGCCTTGATACGGATAACATTCATCAACATGTTGACTTCGCGCGGAACCGGACCGAAGCGGTCATGAAGTTCGGCGGCGAAACCCTCCATCTCAACCTTGCTGCTGATATCCGACAGCCGCCGGTAAAGCCCCAGTCTCACATCGAGATCCGCGATATAGCTTTCCGGAATGGTAACCGGTACACCAAGGTTCAGCTGTGGCGCCCATTCATCTTCCGGCGTCCCTTCCAGCTCACCCGATTTCAGCTTGGCAATAGTTTCCTCCAGCATCGCCTGATAAAGTTCGAACCCGACTTCCCTGATATGCCCGGATTGCTCCTCCCCCAGCAGGTTACCCGCACCCCGAAGGTCCAGATCCTGAGAGGCAAGGTTGAAACCTGCACCCAACCCGTCAATATTTCCCAAGAATTTCAACCGGCGTTCAGCCTGTGGCGTCAGCGGGCTGCGCGGCCTTGTTGTCAGATAGCAATAGGCCCGCGTACGTGAACGGCCCACCCGTCCCCGAATCTGATAAAGCTGCGCCAGACCATAGATATCCGCACGCCAGACAATCATCGTATTCGCAGTTGGGATATCCAGTCCTGATTCTACAATGGTCGTGGCCAGAAGAACATCATACTGCCCATCATAGAAAGCATTCATCCGTTGATCGAGATCCCCTGCCGAAAGCTGTCCATGGGCGACGACAAAGCTGATTTCGGGAACATGTTCACGCAGCCAGTCCTCGACTTCCGGCAGGTCGGCAATACGGGGAACGACAAAGAAGCTTTGCCCACCACGATATTTCTCCCGCAGGAGGGCCTCGCGGATCGTAATACTGTCGAATTCGCTGACATAGGTCCGGATAGCAAGGCGGTCGACAGGTGGGGTTCCGATAATCGACAGGTCACGCACGCCGGACAGTGACAGTTGCAATGTCCGCGGAATAGGTGTGGCGGTCATTGTCAGGACGTGGATATCTGATCGCAGTTCCTTCAGACGTTCCTTATGCGCTACACCAAAATGCTGTTCCTCGTCGATGACCAGCAAACCGAGATCCCGAAACATGATCGCCCTGGCCAGTACTGCATGGGTCCCGACCACAATGTCGACACTGCCATCAGCCAGCCCTTCGCGCGTCTTCGCCGCATCCTTTGCCGATACGAACCGCGACAATGGCCGCACATTGAGTGCCGTGCCGCGGAAGCGTTCGGCAAAGCTGCGGGCATGCTGACGCGCCAACAGTGTGGTCGGGGCAATCACCGCGACCTGCTTACCCTGCGATGC
>JBKEAB010000223.1:0-8061 GCA_047971845.1 Paracoccus sp. (in: a-proteobacteria)
CGGACCAGTGGCGTTTCCATGGCTCGAGTTGACGAAGAGGCAGACCGAACAGGACCTTCACCATCAGACAGAACTGAATCGCCGCATCGCTGAACAGCGGCGGCCGACCATTACGACCAGCCTTCGGCGCAAGCCACACCCTCTCCTTGTCGGGCCAGATCAATAGCGGCCCTCGTCGCCGCAAAGCGACCTTGCAGGACTTCCAGTTCGTCGTGCGGTAGCGGGCAGGATCAGGGCGGGTCATGGCAGACCATTAACCCCATGGATTCGCCAGGTGAATCCTCTGCAACGAGAACTTTTGCAACAACGCCATTCAGACATTCAAAAGCAGATGTTCCCGCTCCCATGGGCTGATAACCTGCAGGAATTCCTTATATTCATTCCGTTTCACGGCCTCATAGACGGCCGCGAACTCTTCTCCGAGTACCTCACGCATGGGCTGGCTTTCGGCCATCAGATCAAGCGCATCGCCCAATGTCAGAGGAAGTTCATCTTCCGAGATATAGGCATCGCCAAGACATTCCGGACGGGGATCACGGGCCTCGATCAGGCCCAGATAGCCACAGGCCAGACTGGCAGCAAGGCCCAGATAGGGATTACAGTCCATACCGGCCAGCCGGTTTTCGACCCGGCGGGCCTCGGGGCCTGAAATCGGCACACGCAAACCGGTAGTCCGGTTATCGCGCCCCCATTCAAGGTTAATGGGGGCTGCAAAGTCCGGAACATAACGACGATAAGAGTTCACATAAGGTGCCAGCAATGCAACCGCTGCAGGCAGATGGGCCTGCATACCGGCAATGAAATACAGAAAGGCCGGGGCCTCGTGGCCAGCTTGATCTGAAAAGATGTTGCGACCGGTTTCGAGATCCACCACCGAATGGTGAATGTGCATGGCTGATCCGGGCTCACCCTCAATCGGCTTGGCCATGAAGGTTGCATAGCAGTCATGGCGCAGAGCGGCCTCGCGGATGAGCCGCTTGAAATAAAAGATCTCATCGGCAAGGCGGACCGGATCGCCATGTGCGAGATTAATTTCGATCTGTCCGGCCCCTCCTTCCTGCAGAATACCGTCAATTTCAAAGCCCTGAGCTTCGGCAAAATCATAAATATCATCAATGACCTTGCCATATTCGTCCACGGCCGAAAGGGAATAGGCCTGCTTGGCCGCTGCTCGCCTGCCCGAACGACCCATGGGCGGAATGACCGGTTGATTGGGGTCAGTATTGCGGGCGACCAGGAAGAATTCCATTTCCGGGGCAACAATGGGACGCCAGCCCTTTTCCTCGAACATTCTGACCACGCGCTTGAGCACATTGCGCGGTGCCATGGGAACGGGTTCGCCCTGCTGATCATAGACATCATGGATGACCTGCAATGTATAGTCAGCAGTCCATGGTGCGGCAGTTGTGGTCGAATAATCGGGGGTCAGGATCATATCGGGCTCGGTGAAGGCCCCCGATGGATTGTCAGCCCATTCCCCAGTAATGGTTTGCAGAAAGATCGAATTGGGCAAAAAGAATTTTTCCTGCTGGGCAAATTTCGATGCAGGCATAGCCTTGCCTCGGGCAACACCTGCTATATCGGCAACGATACATTCAATTTCATCCAGCCTGCGGCCGGAAACATAATCCTGTGCCGCCTTGGGGATAAATTTCAGCCAGTCCGGACTCATGTGACACCATGGGTTACAGTGGAAAGGGCGGGGTGAGTTGCACGTAACGCATTACCCACACCAACGCGGTCAGGGACAGCCTTGTTCTGGCTGGCTTTCCATTTCCCACGCATTTCGCGGATATCGACTTCGACCCCGATAATACCGCGCAATTGCAAAGTAATATATTTATCGGGCGCATCAGAAACGGCCCATGGGGTTGGACGGGCTGCCTCCATCTGATGCGTCATCGTCTCAATCTGATTGCGCAGCCAGCCTGTATCCTCCGACAGGCTGACATCGCCACGGATCTGCACCATCAGATAGTTCCATGTCGGCACAGCGCGGCCGGTTTCGTGCTTGGAAGGATACCAATCCGGGGAAACATAGGCCTGCTCGCCCTGAAAGACGATCAGGGCCGGCACTCCTGCGGCCAGATCAGTCAACTGGGGGTTGGCGCGGGCCAGATGGGTACGCAGATACCGGCCATCCGGTGTCAGATTGAACGGAACAGGATTGGCGTCCGGTCCGGATTCGCCTGAGGTAATCAGCAGACCGAGCGGATTGGCACGGATCAGTTCGGCCATGATTTCAGTCCGCGATTCGGCAAAGGCAGGAGGACAATACATCATGATGCGATTCCTTGTCGGTTGGCATATGAATTGCGGAAGAAGCTTTCGATCAGGATTGCCAGTTCGGCATTATCACGCCTGCCTCCCATGCGCTTGTGCGCCTGATCCAGCAAATCATCCGGGACGACGCCCTTTGCGCGGGTTTCGATAAGCCCTTCTATAAAGCTGTCTTCGAACTCGGGATGCGCCTGCACCGTCAGGGCATGCCCCGGATAGATCAGGGCGGCATTTTCACAAAAGGCGCTGCTGGCAGCGATTTCTGACCCTTCGGGTCGCTGTATGATCTGATCCTGATGCCAGGCATTCAGTGTCAGCGTCCGGTCACCGAACTGATAATCCTGCGCACCGACAGACCAGCCGCCGGAAAACTTCTCAACCTTGCCGCCCAGTGCCTGCGCAATGATCTGGTGGCCGAAGCAGATCCCGACCATGGGGATGGCTGCAGCATAGGCCTCGCGTATGAAGTTTTCCAGTGGCTGGATAAAGGGGTGATCTTCATAGGCCCCATGACGTGAACCGGTCAGCAACCAGCCATCTGCATCATGGATTGAATCGGGAAATTTCATCGCTTCAACATGATAGATCGTGAAGATCAGGCCCCGTCCGGCCAGCAGGCGGACGAAAAAATCGGGGTAGTCGCCAAGCTTGTCACGCAATGCGTCAGGAGCCTGACCAGTCTGTAAGATGCCGATATGCATGTCTTTGCCAATCGCTGAAACTTCCCACAGACTATGCGTTGCACGAAACCGTTGCAATCCGGGACAAAATCGCGCCAGATACGCGTCAGCATGAATGATGTGAACAAACCAGTTATCGAGATTCGCGACCTCCATAAGGCTTATGGCCAGCTTGAGGTTCTCAAAGGCGTATCACTGAATGCACCACGCGGGCATGTGATCAGCCTGATCGGTTCTTCCGGTTCGGGGAAATCGACGCTTTTGCGTTGTTGTAACCTTCTGGAAAACAGCCAGCAGGGTGACATCCTGTTCGAAGGGGAGGCCGTACGCTGGAAGGGACAGGGTGCCGCGCGTGTTCCGGGGGACCGTGCACAGGTCACGCGCTTTCGTACCCAGCTGTCGATGGTCTTTCAGCAGTTCAACCTGTGGTCACATATGACCATCCTGCAAAACGTGATGGAATGCCCGGTGACCGTACTTGGCCGCTCCCCGGCCGAGATCGAGCCGCTGGCACGCGAATTGCTGACCAAGGTCGGTATCGGCGACAAGGCGGATGCCTGGCCGGCGCAGCTTTCGGGGGGACAGCAGCAACGGGCGGCTATTGCCCGGGGACTGTGCATGGAACCCAGGGCGTTGCTGTTCGATGAGCCGACAAGTGCGCTTGACCCGGAATTGCAGCAGGAAGTGATCAGGGTCATCAAGGATCTTGCTGCCGAACACCGTACGATGATTATCGTGACACATGACATGCGGCTGGCTGCCGATGTCAGTGATCATGTCATTTTCCTGCATCAGGGCCGGATCGAAGAAGAAGGTTCACCTGATCAGGTCTTTGGTGCGCCCAAAACCGACAGGCTGCGCCAGTTCCTCAGCGCCACTATGGCTGTCTGATATACCAACAGGAGAAAATACATGAAAAAAATGATGCTTGCCGCCGCGACGCTGGCCCTGACTGCCGGGATGGTTGTTGCCGCGCCGGTGCGGATCGCATCCGAGGGCGCCTACCCTCCCTATAACCTCATCAATGAGAAGGGTGATCTCGACGGCTTTGATATCGAAGTCGGTAATGAGGTCTGCAAACGCGCCGAACTGGAATGTGTCTGGGTCAAGAATGACTGGGATTCGATCATTCCGAACCTCGTATCCGGCAACTATGATGCGATCATGGCCGCGATGAGCGTTACGGAAGAACGAAAGGAAGCCATCGGCTTTACTGACCCCTATCTGCCACCGGCACCCTCATCCTATTTCGCGCTTGCCGAAGATGCCGATCTGTCAGGGGTCGTGGCATCGCAGACCAGCACCGTGCAGGCATCCTACATTGCCGAAAGTGATGCGACCCTGCTGGAATTCGCCACCATCGACGAAGTCGCCTCGGCGGTGCGTAACGGCGAATCGGACGCGGGCTTCGGAGATCACGAGGTAGTACGGCCCTTCATCGAGGATGGCGATGATCTGATCTTCGTCGGCGATCAGGTTTTCCTGGATGAAGGCATCGGCATCGGCGTGCGGAAATCGGACGAAGAGCTGACACAGAAACTCAATGCCGCGCTGAATTCGATGAAGGAAGACGGTTCATTAAATGCGCTGATTGCCCAGTATTTTGGGGATGAGGCACTTGTCTTTGGTCCCGATGGCAAGGGCGTTCCGGCGTCCGAAGCTGACGCAGAATAAGAAAGGCCGCCCGGTCGTATCCGGCGGCCGGGCGATCCGATAATGTTTGAATATTGTGCCGATCCGAAATCGCTCGAGGGGTTCCGCTGGTTGTCATGCTATCTGACAACCGGGACACATTTGCGTTTCTATGTCAGCTTCGGCACCGTGCTTTTGTTGCTGGCAATCACCGCGCCCATTGCATTGCTGTTCGGCTTCGGAGGAGCACTGGCTTCACGCTCGCAGATTGCACCACTCCGCTGGTTTGGCAGGATCTATACCTCCATGGTGCGCGGCGTCCCGGACATCGTTTTCTTCATGTTCGTACCAATCGCACTGGACCAGCTTTTCGAATATCTGCGCAGCCGCATTTATTGCGATACGTCTGTTCCGGTACGACAGGGCAATGACTTCGTTGTCTGTGCCGCTGCCAAGCTGCCACGCGCCGACAGTGCCATCTGGGTCCATGACAGCTATGGCTTCTTTCTGGCTGTCCTGGCCTTTGCCATTGTCTTCGGAGCCTTCGCCTCAAATGTGCTGTACGGCGCAATGAATTCGGTCCCCCGCGCCCAGCTGGAAACAGCGGAAGCCTACGGCATGAATCATCGTCAGGTGACCCGCCGTATCCTGATCCCGCAGATGTGGACCTATGCCATTCCCGGATTGTCCAACCTGTGGATGATTCTGATCAAGGCAACACCGCTTCTGTTTCTGCTGGGGATTGAGGATATCGTCTATTGGGCACGTGAACTGGGTGCGTCCAAAACACAGGCCTTTGCATATCCGCACCCCGACTGGCGGATCTATTACTTCCTGGCAATCCTTGTTTTCTATCTGCTGATGACATCGGCTTCGGAACGTGTGTTGAAGCACATCACCCGGCGACTGGCAAAAGGGCAGGCCACACTTGCCGGTGAAACGATGCGGAAGGCAGAGGCATGAGCTGCGGTCAGACCATCCTTGACTACGGGCTGCGCTCCATCGGGATCGGCGAGCGGCTGTTGCCGAGGTCAGACTTTGATCTCTGCACCCAGTTCATGCTGATCGGGTCCGGACTGATCTGGAATATCTATTTCGGCTTTTTCGCCCTGCTGTTCGGTTTTTTCCTGTCCAATGTTCTGGCTATTGCCAAAGCATCTGAACGGATATGGCTGCGCAAACCGGCTGAATGGTTTATCTTCCTGTTCCGTGGCAGCCCATTGTTCATTCAGTTCTTCCTCGCCTATCAGGCATTCGTACTGTTGCCTCGTGCCGGTATCGGGATCTTCGGCATAACCGTTTCAACCGGCTGGCTGACCAAGGCATGGGCCGGGGCGCTGATCGTGCTGATCCTGAACACGGCCGCCTATTCAGCCGAGATATTCTATGGGGCCCTACAATCGGTTCCCAAAGGGGATCTGGAAGCAGCCGATGCTTATGGCCTGACCGGCTGGAACAAGTTCCGGCAAGTCGTCTGGCCCACCATGATGCGGCTGGCATGGCCAGCCTATACCAATGAGGCAATCTTCCTGTTCCATGCGACAACTCTGGTCTTCTTTTCCGGCTTTCCCGCCTTCGCCCAACAGGGTGACGCACTATATTACGGCAGCTATTTTGCCGACAAGACTTTCAACCCGTTTATCGCCTATCCGATCGTTGCGGTCTACTTCATCCTGTTGACCCTGCTGCTGATTTCCCTGTTTGGGATGGTCAATCAACGGCTGAATCGTCATCTTCCGGGAACATCACGACGTATACGGTATCGGCCGCAACTGCTCAGGTGATCTATTCATGGACTGGTTCTCCGAACACCCCGAAGTCCGCACGATCCGTGTTGCGGCTGCTGATCTGAATGGTGTGGCACGCGGAAAGCGCGTGCCAGCACGTTTTGCCGCAAAGCTGCTCAGCGAGGGGACAAAATTCCCCTACTCGGTCCTGAACATGGATATCTGGGGTGAGGATATCGAAGACAGCCCGCTTGTCTTTGAAACTGGGGACCCGGACGGTCTGCTGCTGCCAACCGAGCGGGGCTTCATGCCTATGCCGTGGTTGGATGCGCCCTCTGCCCTGCTGCCAATCTGGATGTTTCATGCCGATGGACGTCCCTATGAAGGGGATCCACGGCAAGCCTTGGCACACGTTGTCGACCGTTACAAAGCCGCAGGTCTGACACCGGTTGTCGCAACCGAAATGGAATTCTTTGTCATAGACGATTCCGGCAAGACCCTGCGCGTGCCCCCCAGCCCACGTTCCGGCAAACGGCGAACCGGGGCGGAAACACTGTCCCTACGTGCCCTGGATGCTTTCGACAAGTTCTTTACCCGGCTTTATGATTGCTGTGAACAGATGGATATCCCGGCCGATACCGCCATCTCCGAAGCTGCACTGGGCCAGTTTGAAATCAACATGATGCATCAGGATGATCCGCTGAAGGCAGCCGATGATGCCTGGCTGTTCAAGATGCTGACCAAAGGGGTGGCGCGGGAATTTGGCTTCGCCGCCAGTTTCATGGCCAAGCCTTATGATATCTGGTCAGGTTCCGGCCTGCATATGCACTTCTCGGTCCTGGATACCGATGGCCGTAATATCTTTGACAATGGGACCGACAAGGGGTCCGATACATTGCACCATGCCGTAGCCGGGCTGTTACAGGCGATGCCCGGATCGACCCTGGTTTTTGCCCCACATGAAAACAGTTATGACCGGCTGGTCCCCAATGCGCATGCACCTACCGGGATTGGCTGGGCCTATGAGAACCGGACCGCTGCAATCCGCATTCCTGCCTCAGGCCCCAGAGCACGCCGGATAGAGCACCGCGTAGCCGGAGGCGATGTGAACCCATATCTGATGATAGCAGCCATTCTGGGGGCGGCACTGAACGGGATCGAAGACCGGCAAGCCCCCCAGCCCGCCTTTGAGGGCAACGCCTATGACAAGCAATTACAACAACTCCCCGGCACCTGGTCCGAAGCTATCAACACCTTTGCAAACAGCCCTGAAATCAAACGCATCTTCCCGCAACACCTGATAGACAATTTCGTCATGACCAAACGGCAGGAATTGCATTACATGGCGGAACTGACCGACGAGGAGACAGTCGACCTGTACCTAGATACTGTTTAATGTTCCGGCCGCTATAAAACTGCCATTCTGATCTTTTTTCAGGAGTTTTCTGCCATTCCGGCAACTGTAAAATTGCCATTGGACGGTATGATTTCTAGGGTCAGGACTTGTTCTTGATCATAGCCAGAAGATGACGGTTGCAGCGAGGAGGATGGCGGAAAAGAAGGTCTCGGGACATCGGTCGTATCGGGTTGCAACGCGGCGCCAGTCCTTGAGGCGCCCGAACATGATCTCGATGCGATTGCGGCGTTTGTAGCGCCGTTTGTCGTATTTGACCGCCTTCTTGCGGGACTTTCGGCCGGGGATGCATACTCTTATCCCCTTGTCTTTCAATGCTTCTCGGAAC
>JBKEAB010000224.1:0-6136 GCA_047971845.1 Paracoccus sp. (in: a-proteobacteria)
AGGATCGCGGCGTGGCAGCGGCGGGTGTCGAAGGCACCGTCTCCGGTCACTGGTGCCGATCTGCTCATCGGGCGGTATCTGGTTCAGCAGGTGGGGCAGAATGGGACTGTCGCCCTTGTCGCTGAAGGTGAACTCTACCACGCGGAGATCACCGGTCGCCGTGTCCATCGCCAGATGCACCTTGCGATATTGGCGTCGGCGATGCGTGCCATGCTTGCGGGCCAGCCATTCCCCGTCGCCCAGAAACTTGATCCCTGTGCTGTCGACCAGCAGGTTCAGAGGCCCCGGCGCACGACGTTGCGGTATCTGCACCTCCATGGTCTTTTGCCTGCGGCTCAGGGTGGAGAAATCCGGGACAGGCCAGTCGAGCCCAGCCATCGACAGGATGCTCGCCACCATCCCCCTCGCCATGGTCACTCGGACCAGTGGCGTTTCCATGGCTCGAGTTGACGAAGAGGCAGACCGAACAGGACCTTCACCATCAGACAGAACTGAATCGCCGCATCGCTGAACAGCGGCGGCCGACCATTACGACCAGCCTTCGGCGCAAGCCACACCATCTCCTTGTCGGGCCAGATCAATAGAGGCCCTCGTCGCCGCAAAGCGTCATTGCAGGACTTCCAGTTCGTCGTGCGGTAGCGGGCAGGATCAGGGCGGGTCATGGCAGACCATTAACCCCATGGATTCGCCAGGTGAATCCTCTGCAACGAGAACTTTTGCAACAACGCCCACTGGCTCACATCACAATATACCCCCAGTGGCTTTAGCCAGTCCCATCGCAAAACACCAAAGATTAGATCAGTTTCGGTTTTGTTCTGGTTTTCTGAGAGTGATGCTCTCTTCAAAGGAGACAGGATATGGCGACAATAGGCAGCGATGAATTCAAGCGAGATGCGGTTCGTATCGCACTGATCAGCGGCCTTACACGACGTCAGGTTGCGTCCGATCCGGGGATCGGGCTTTCGACGCTCGGGAAATAGATCCGGGCGATTTCGGATGAGGCGAAGGCTCCGGAACGGGATGTGGATCTTTTGCGCGAGAATGAACGATTGCGCAAAGAGAACCGGATCCTGAAGGACTTACAAGGATCAGCAAACAGTCCGGAGGACTGTTTTTCCGTAGTAAGAGGGAGGTGCTAAAAAAGGCAAATGGCGCGGCAGGCCATCGGCGATCAGAGTGGATAACAGCCCCGAATATGTCAGTGCCACGCTTATGACCTGGACAGAAAGGCAAGATATCGCCTGACCTGAAACCAGCCCGGAAACCCCAACAGAACGCCTATATCGAGCGTTACAACCGGACGGTCCGGCAGAATGGCTGGACCTACAACAACGAATGCCCCAGCATGGGCAACGGCGGGATCACACCCGCCATGAAGCTGAAAATGGCCACGTAATTTCTACGGTCGCGACCCGCTAAACGGGGCAGATTACCGGACCAATGGGGGCAGGTCAACGATCACCCGATTTGCGTAATAAAGCCATTACGAGCAGCGAGCAGGTAGGTATCTTGAAAAATTACACTCTTTGAGTGTATAAACCTATGCATGTATATTGTAAAATATGTGACTTTTTTGAGACTCTGAATTTCAACAAAAAATCTCTAAAAATAATCACCTAAAAATTTTTTTATAGTAAGTTATTGTAAATAATAAATAATTATAAAAAAGGTTAACGGCTCTTGTAATCACCCTAACTCACTAAAACATGTGTTTTCATACTATTCAGTATTCATGCAGATGAAAAATTTATTTGATTGATTATTTTCCTGTTATCACACAATCAAAGATAGAACTCCCTGAAATTGGATGATGGCTGAAACGACTAGGGGCTGCAAATGACTGATGTTGCATCATGGGCTTGGGTTGGTGGCAATCATCCGGGACCACTGGATGATACGTTTGCTGGTGGGTTTGTACCGCTGGGTGGGTATACTGAAGATTTTTATTATCGTGATGTGAATGACAACGGTCTCATAGGTGATACGGATGGCTCATCACAGCCTACTGCTGGTGAGGGTTTGGTTGTAGATGGCACATTCCATCAAATCGCGCAGTTAACCGGCTGGAGCTCAATAGTAACAATGAATGACGGTACGACCTTTACCGGAGGGGTCTTCGTCCACCGTCTTGATGATGGTACACTGATTTACAACTTTCATAACAATCTCACCAACGCCATTACAGCTGCCGGTTACGCACGTTATAACATAGCATCAATAAAGCTGGACTCAATGTCCAGTGGCAGCAACTTTGAAAACCTGACATACGGAAATTCTGATGCTGCTTTTCCTTGCTTTGTCCGCGGCAGCATCGTGAAAACGATTTCCGGCGATGTTCCCATCGAACAGCTGTCATCCGGGGATATGGTCCTGACCAGGGATAATGGTTATCAGATGATCCGCTGGATCGGGTCACGTAAGCTTTCGTCGCAGGCTCTTGAACGCAATGTCAAGTTGCGGCCTGTCCGCATTCGGGCAGGAGCCCTGGGGGAAGGGTTGCCGGTTTCCGATTTGGTTGTATCGCCCCAACACCGGATCCTGATCCGGTCGAAGATTGCGCAACGGATGTTTGACAGTTCTGAGGTGCTGATTGCAGCAATTCATCTGACAGATATCGATGGTATCGAGCGTGATATGGATATATCCGAGGTTGAATATTTCCACTTCCTTTTCGAAAGGCATGAAATCGTTACGGTGAACGGGTTGGAGACGGAATCACTCTATACCGGTCCCCAGGCACTGAAAGTGCTGCCTCAGGAAGCCGTCTGCGAAATCTTTGAAATCTTTCCCCAACTGAAACAATGCAGTGAAAGCCCGGTAACGGCGCGTATGTTTATCCGGGGCCAGCAGGCACGCAAGCTTATCAGGCGACATATCAAGAATGGCAGGAATGGCCTGGCCGCCATATGATGTCGGAAACTTTTGCTGGCAGGCTTTCAGGACATACCGTCCGGAAGTCGTGCCATGAGTGATGGTCTGCACGATCAGGCCAATAATCCTACAGCAATGCAAGAGTGATCCCTGGCAGGAAAGTAATCAGGATCAGGCAGATCAGCATGATTGCAATGAAGGGCATGACTGCACGGCAGACAAAGCTGAAATCCTGCCGGAAGGCAGTCATGGCAACAATCAGGTTCAGCCCGAAAGGCGGGGTCAGTATGCCGATTTCAAGATTGACGATCATCAGCACGCCGAGATGGGTCACGTTGATGCCATAGGATTCCGCGATGGGTTGCAGCAAGGGGGCACTGACCGTGATGGCAGAGGCGGTATCCATGAAACACCCCATGACCAAAAGCACGGCATTGATCAGCAACAGGAACATGACCTGGCTTTCGACATGTGTACTAATAAAGCTGACAACCTCATGTGGGACACGTTGTTCGGTCAGAACCAGATTGATACTGGCGGCAATGGCAATTAGCGGGAAAAGGGCGCCGACAAGCTTGGCGGACTCGACTGAAATGGTGAAGTAGTCGCTGAACCTCAGCTCCCGGAAGAACAGGGATTCGATCAGAACGGCATAAAGCAGTGCCACTGCCGCTGATTCCGTAGGGGAAAAATAACCGGAATAAATCCCGCCCAGAAGAATGACCGGCATCATCAGGGCAGGGATACCCCGCCATAGCGATGTGCCGAATTCATGGAAGGAAAAAAACTGTCGTTCCACATTCCGGTTTGCAAATACTGCATAGCCCGCAAAACTGAAACTCAGCAGAAGACCGGGTAATACTCCGGCCAGGAACAGGTCCGAAATTGAACTCTCCGTTATGATTCCGAACAGGATCATCGGGATGGAAGGCGGGATGATGATCCCCAGTGTTCCGCCTGCACAAAGCGCCCCGATGGCGAAGCGCCGGGAATAGCCATTCTCGGTAAGTGCCGGATAAAGGATTGTTCCGACGGCAAGCATTGTGACGATAGAACTTCCGGAAATGGCCGAAAAAATTGCGCAACTCAGGATTGTTGCGACTGCCAGCCCGCCGGGTAGTCCCCGTGTGACAGAGGTCATGACATCAACGAGCCGGCATGCGATTGAGCCGCGGCTCATTACGGCACCGACAAGGATGAATAACGGAATGGCCAGAACGACTTCCCGGTCCATTGAGGCCCAGACATCCTGCGCAAAGTATTCCAGCTGTCCGGCTCCCCATATCATATGGACAGCCATGGCCAGGAAAACCAGCACGAGGATCAGGCTGACCCGCATGGCCAGAAGCGCTGTTGCAACGGCGATCAGAAGCAGGATTATCATTCGACAGATCCTTTCTCTTCGGGGATCAGATCGGGAAAGATGGCATAAGAAAGGTAACGTATTGCGGCGATTCCAAAGGCAAGGGGCAGGGCCAACTGTATGATCCAGACAGGCAGATCCAACGCCATATCGCGTTCACCAATATCCCGGATGAAAACGACCATCTTCCAGCTGGCCCATACCAGGACAACCATGATGGCGCATGATGCCAGCTGGCCCAGACGTTGTGCGGGACGTATCATGGCGGCCGGAACCAAGGCATCGGCAAAGGTCGGTCGCAAATGCTCACCGGAAGCGGTTGCCACACCGAAACCGGCCATGGCGCAAAGGATCAGCGCATAAACTCCGATCCGAAGTGAGCCAAACAGGCCGATATGGAAAAGTTCGCGCATGATTACATCTGCGGCCAGGACACCTGCAATCAGGATCAGCGACAGGAACGCGATGACCTTCTCCGCAAAGGTAACTACGCTGAGAAAGCGGCTTAATGTTTCCTGCATGGATCACCACCCGTTGTCATGACAAGGCGGCCCTGAGGGACATGGGTCAAAATGCTGCCGGTCATTTGCAAACGGCCTTGGCCGCATCAATGGCTTCGACAACCTGTTTGGTATTGCCCCGTATGGATGCAATCACCTCAGGCTGAACCTGTTTGCCAAGAGCATGCCATTGTTCACGTTCTTCAGGAGTGATCTCAACCACGGTTGTGCCTTCGCCTTGAGCTCTTTCCAGAAGCTGGGCATCAAATGCTTCGACGTCATCGAAATCCGAGGCAAAATCCAGACTGTCAGCGGCTTTCTGCAAGGCGGCCTGCTGTTCATCGCTCAATCCGGCCCATGAGCGTGGGGATACGACATAACCGGCAACGACATGTACTGAACTGAGCGGGGTGTGATATGGCACCAGCTTGTGCATACCGGTCAGGATGGTGAAGGTTGCATCATTGTCAATCGCATCCAGAAGTCCGGTCTGCAAGGCAGCGGGGGCCTCGGCCGGTGACATTGGCTGGGGAACTGCACCTGCTGCCCGGTAATAGATAATCGCACCTTCGACCGGGGCTGTACGGACACGCAGACCGGCAACATCATCCGGTGTCCGGATTGGCTTTTTGGCGTTGATATCCTGCGTTCCGACTGGAGCGAGGTGCAAAAGGTGATACTTCTTGCCGATGACTTCACGCATCGGGGCTTCAAGCTGAGGAAAGACACATTTGGCCTGTTCATCATCATTGAACATGAACGGCACGCCAAGAATGCCGACTTCGGGTGAAACGGAAGACATGAATGGTGTCGTGCCTGCCCAGATATCGGTACGACCCATAATGGTCTGCTTGAAGGTTTCGCTCAGCCCACCCAGTTGTCCGTTCCAGAATATCTCGATATCCAGATCGACATCGGCAGCCGCCACCTCATCGGCGAGTTTCTGGATCTGATTTGCCCAGACAGAACCTTCTGGTGCCTGTGTGGCCAGACGAAGCGTCTTGGCTTCGGATGATGTACCCGTTGTGGCAAGCATAACAGTCATGACCGCTGCCCCGGTCAGCAAATTGGTCAGTTTCATCTTTTCCTCCCCTTTGCCGGGGCTCATGCCGGCATCTGTTGACTATAGGTGAGTGCGCTGATGCCTAACTGTCGTATTTGTGACAATTGAGGAATATTGGCCACGCTACACGACACCCCGGCTTTTGGCTTTCTGGACGGGCATTTTCATCCATGGCCGCATTGCGCATCCTGGATCATACTGCAATCGGTTTCGCAGGGCGTCGAAGCCGATGCGGAACCATGATTTGGCGGCGTATCCGTAGGCCTTGCGGGGCTGTTTCATCCGCCCGATGACAGCGGCGCCAACCTTCGAACTCCAGGCCATGGCGACGATCGCCAT
>JBKEAB010000225.1:0-6817 GCA_047971845.1 Paracoccus sp. (in: a-proteobacteria)
AGATGCAGATCGTCGCGCCCCGCTCGTTCATCTCTGCGACGATCCAATTGCTGTCAAAGGCTTTGTCTGCAAGCAAAGCGTCAAACGTCAGGCCATAGATCAGGGGTGCGACACCAACCGTATCATAGCGGTTGCCCGGCAGCAGGACGAACCGCACGAGGGTCCCGAGGGCATCAGTCAGAGCCAATATCTTGGTTGTCCAGCCGCCTTGGATTTGCCTGTCGCCTGACGACGTGTCCCCCTTTTGCACCGTGTCCGTGTCCGTGTCGGTGGACCTTGACCAGTGTGGCATCGATCATCGCGACCTCAAGGTCGGGCACATCGGATAACCCGTTGAACATGCGCTCGAATACCCCGGCCTTGGCCCAATCCAGAAAGCGTCGGTAGACCGTGCTCCAATTGCCGAATTCAGACGGCAGGTCGCGCCACGGCGCACCGGTGCGCACGATCCAGAACACAGCTTCCAGAAACAACCGCGGGTCGCGGCCCGTGCGCCCCGGATGCGCCTTTAGCCCAAGGCAATGGGGTTCCATCCTCGCCCAGTGATAATCCTTGATGATCCGCCTGCTCGTGGCCATTCAACCCTCCTCTTTTCGAAGGTTGAATCAGAACTCAAGCTAATTGGGAATCCTGAATCCTCACAGAACCTAGATTATTTTATCCTAAATCCGATTCGCCAGATGCAGAGACTGGACATATAGGAAGCAGAACCAGGAAGACACATTGTCAAACAGGTCATGCACGGCCCAGCCTTGTCAGACGTGCATTGCGAAGCCGCGCAAAATCGTCGCCGGCGTGATAGCTGGATCGGGTCAGGGGGGTGGCGGAAACCATCAGGAAGCCTTTGCCAAAGGCTGACTTCTCATAGCCCTTGAATTCATCCGGTGTCACAAAGCGATCAACGCGATGATGTTTTGGTGTCGGCTGTAAATACTGACCGATGGTCATGAAATCGACATCGGCTGTGCGCATGTCGTCCATGACCTGCATGACGCCTTGCCTGTCTTCACCCAACCCTACCATGATGCCGGATTTGGTGAACATGGCCGGATCAAGTTCCTTCACCCGCTGCAGCAGTCGCAATGAATGAAAATAACGTGCGCCGGGGCGGACAGAGGGATAAAGGCCGGGTACGGTTTCCAGATTATGATTGAAGACGTCAGGACGCGCTTCAACAACGATTTCAAGTGCTTCTGCTCCACATTTAAGGAAATCTGGGGTCAGGACCTCAATCGTTGAATCCGGAGAACGATGGCGTATGGCGCGGATGACCTGCGCAAAATGCTCAGCTCCGCCATCGGCCAGGTCGTCGCGATCCACTGAAGTAATAACGACATGCTTCAGGCCCAGTTTCTGAACGGCATGGGCAACCCGACCGGGTTCGAACGGGTCTAGCGCATCGGGTTTTCCGGTAATGATGTTACAGAATGAACAGCCACGGGTACAGATTTCACCCATGATCATCATTGTTGCATGACCCTGAGACCAGCATTCACCGACATTGGGACAGCCGGCCTCTTCGCAAACCGTGGACAGTTTGTTTTCGCGCAATGTATTGCGGGTGTCCTTGTAACCCTGCGATGTTGGAGCCTTGACACGGATCCAGTCTGGCTTCTTGGGCTGAGCCTGATCGGGGCGATGCGCCTTTTCGGGATGACGCGCACGCGCGGCGGCGGCACGAAGGGCAGGTGGCTGTTCAGTCATGGCGGCCTCTTGGCGAAATTGCTTCAGAGTTAATCGCTTTCTGTCGTGTGATCAACGCCGTGTGCGGCAAGGCCGTTATGCAGCGGGTTCAGCCCTTGTGATTTTCAGGCAATCGTCTGTGACGGAGAGTGGTGGCAACTGAGTGGATAACATGGTGCAACCATGACTTGAAAGTCTTGTGTGAACGCCCGGATCATGAATCTGGAAAAGGCAAAGGCCACCGGATGGGTGGCCTTTGCGGGAGATCAGCCGATCAGCGGGCCTCCCGGGCCATAGCGTTCTTCATAATGCCGGGCTAGTCGTTCCAATGCCAGTTTCAACACTACCTTGCCGGAACGTGCAGACCAGCCCAGACGGCGTTCGGTCATTTCCAGTCCCTCCAGAAAACAGCATACCCGCAATACCAGATCCCCCATCCCGGGGCCGAGTTCACGCAGGGCATCAGCTACTCGGTTCCGGGCCTGAGTGGAACCGCCGCCATACTGGTCGGCTCTGATCGAGACGTCTATGCCAGAGGTCATGAAGCGGTCCCAGTTTTGTGTTACGCGGGGACCCATCTGGGCCAGTTCAAAATCTTCGCGCAGGCGCTCTCCGGCTGTGACCAGTTCGGAGGACAGAAAAGGGTTGCCTTTCGCATCGCGCCGCCGGGCCAGAAGCAGAAGCGGGCTTTCAGCCAGATTGATACGCATCCGGCGGGGTTTGCCGGTGTCAGGATCAGGTAGTTTCCGATTGGCCCAGACACGGTGCTGACTTCCATAATCAAAGGCTGCTGCGGATTCAGCCAAACCATCCGGCGTGACAGGGCGGGCATTTGCGAAATCATCTGCCTTGGGCAGCCCGCCACTGCCATGCAGCAGGTTGCGCAAGGTGGCTCTGCCTCCGGCCGAGATACGATAGCGCAGCATCCGCTGGCCCTGGGTAATGGGCTCAACCCATTCGTTAAGGGCGAGCTGTTCGGCAAGCTTCCGATCCAGAATTGCCGTGCGAATTTCATCCCGGGTTACGATAGCCTTGGCCATTCCCGATGCGACGACCAGTTCTGCACCCGGTTCAGCCAGACGACGCAGGATGCGGCGGGTCTGATCCTGATTGTGGCGGTTGTTACGTTTCGGCATGTCGTGCAATCCGATGGCTTGCAATGCCTCGTCAACCAGCGGATCATCACGGCGACTTTCAAAGCGACGGATCCGGCGCAGGATGGTTGAGGCATGGCAGCCGACTTCCCGTGCGATGGCACGAATGGATTTGCCTCCCTCCACGTGCCGCAAATAGAGGCGTGCGTCCTCGGCAAGGCTGTCTTCGCTGGCTTCTTCGCTTGTCGTATTCCCACATTGTTCCGTTGCGCCCCCCTGCGCATCGGAGAGGACCGCGCCGGCGATATCGAAATCTGGCGTCAAAATGGTCATGTTTGTCCCTTGCTTTGGATAGGACCACTTTGGCAGCGCTGTGGCCTATCAGTGTATTACCTGTCTTTTAGGACAGGTTAAAATTAAGAAGAACTGCATATTTCCTAACAATTCCTAAAGATTTCCTGTCTGGCCGGGCGTTGCTTCCTGGAAATCCGCAACACATGTCATGGTTGTGAAATGTTCATTCCTGAAAGCATCAGGAGGATATGTGATGTGCTTTGTATCCGAGCAGAAAATTTTTCAGACAGGGCTGGAAACTGCCCCCTTGCGCCGGCCGGCCACGCTGATTCGTGCAGCGCGGGCAGGGCAGGCTGTCTGGCGGCGCAAACGCGATCTGCCGCGGCTTCTGGGCCGGGAAACTATCCCGGCGGCGTCTGTTGCAATGCGTATGCTGCGTGCGGCCGAAGAAGCGGCGGATCATGCCCGGCGTGAGGGCCGGGCTGATTATGACATGCATCGTCATGTGCGCCTGCTGATCGCACTGCTCGCCGAAATACGTGCCGTGACTGCTGACCCTGCATTATCCCCGCAAAAGGAAGGCGGTGGTCCGGTCCTGACAATCAGCGGCCGCGAAATAGCCCGCCCAGTATGCCGCGCATGATTGTACGGGTGCCGGATCGCCCGACCTCCCGTGCCACGGTTTTCCCAAAGGTTTCCAGAATACTGTTGCTTCGGGAACTGCGTGATGATGTGCTCTTGCCACTTTTTCCGGATGCAGGAACCGCCAGGTTCGGATCATAGCGCCGGGCACGGGTAAATTCCTTGTCGGGCTTGCCGCCGACAATCCACAGGTTGTCGTCATCGCTGTTGGCCGGGCTGGCGACCTCCTGTGCCTCGGTGGTGGCGTCTGCCGCACGTTTGTTCAGGATTTCATGTGCGGATTCACGATCAAGCCTGTCATTGTATTTCAGAGCCATGGGAGATGAGCGCATTATGTTCGCACGCTCGGAATCGGTGATGGGACCAAGCTGGGAGAAAGGGGGACGGATCAGAGTCCGCATGGCTACGCCCGGTACGCCCTTGGCTTCCAGAAATGATGTCACTGCCTCACCGGTGCCGACTTGCTGAATGGCATCGGCAATATCGAAATCGGGATTGGGACGATAATTTTCAGCGGCAAGACGCAGAGCTTTCTGGTCCTTAGCCGTAAAGGCCCGCAGCGCATGCTGAACGCGGTTGCCCAGCTGACCAAGAATATCTTCAGGAATATCGGTCGGGTTCTGAGAGATGAACCAGACACTGACCCCCTTGGACCGGATAAGCCGTGCCACCTGTTCAATCTTACTGATCAGGGCTTTTGGGGCCCCATCGAAAAGCAGGTGTGCCTCATCAAAGAAAAAGGCACAGACCGGTTTGACCGGATCGCCAACCTCGGGAAGTTGCTCGAACAGTTCCGACAGTAACCAGAGCAGGAATGTCGAATATAACCGCGGCGCATTCATGAGCTTGTCGGCGGCCAGAATATTGATGTTTCCCTTGCCTGAGGCATCGACGCGCACAATATCGGATAATTCAAGAGCTGGTTCACCAAACAGCCTGTCACCACCTTCGTTTTCGAGCATCAACAAGGCACGCTGGATGGCCCCAACCGAAGCGGTGCTGACATTTCCGTATGTCAATGACAGCTCTGCTGAATTCTGTCCGACCCAGACCAGCATTGATTGCAGATCCTTGAGATCCAGAAGTGCCAGCCCTTGTTCGTCGGCAATCCGGAATGCAATGTTGAGAACGCCTTCCTGTACATCTGTCAGGTCCAGCAATCGTGCGAGCAGCAGAGGTCCCATTTCAGCCGGGGTTGTCCGGACGGGGTGACCCTTTTCCCCAAAGACGTCCCAGTACGTAACGGGATAGGACTGATAGGTCAGGTCCAGCCCAATCCGGGTGGCGCGTTTGGAAAACGCTTCATGCAGCTTGGCTTCGGATGAGCCGGATTTTGCCAGCCCGGCCAGATCACCTTTTACATCGGCCAGAAATATCGGCACGCCTGCTTGCGACATTGATTCGGCCAAGGTTTGCAGGGTCACGGTTTTACCGGTTCCGGTTGCTCCGGCAATCAAACCGTGACGATTGGCATATTTCATAAGCAGATGCTCAGGCTCAGCATAGTCCTGTCCGGCCCCGCCTACAAAAACACTGTTATTTTCAGAATCGATGACGTTCATAAGGGGAACCTTTTCAAGAAAAATCATGCCGATGCACAACCTGTGTGTGGAAAGACAATACTAATTTCATATTTTTGTGCCAGACTGACTGTGTTCACGGGCCTTCGGGTCTCTTTCTGAACACTTCCTCCCTATTGGACTGCCGCGCCTTCGGGCGCGGTTCTTTTGTCTGAAAGGACAGTTGACGGAACTTGCGCCAACGATTTACCGTCCGCCCAATGACAAAGACCGGCCAGTCCGGCAGGGAGCAGAAAGGGTCACGATTTCGTGACCCTTTTTTTTACTTTTTGTAATACTTCGGGAAAATCCTTCCGGGATTTATGGTTGGTGGTGGAACTCTGTATACCGTTGCATTGTTCGCACCTGACATTCCCGTGGGTGGGTGGTAACGCTCATGCGACCGCGTTTATTCAAGGAGACACGTATGTCACCGAAATTTACTTCGACTGCGCTTATGGCTATATTTGTACTTGGTGCAACACCTCTGCTGGCCCAAACCGCAGCGCCTGCTGCTGATGCCGCAGTACAAACCTCGGCAGAGAGTACACAGACGGCCCCTGCTGCGGCTGATGCGCCTGCAGCGACGGCCACACCGGCAACCGGAGAGGCCACTGAAGGTGCAGAGCCCGCCGCAGCGACCCCCGAAGATAGCACGACTGCTGAAAGCACCGCTACTTCAGGAGAACCGCAACCGGGGGCATATTATGTCCGGGAAAGCCATGGCGACTGGACGTTGCGCTGCATCAAGACCAATGAAGGTGCTGATCCGTGTGAACTCTATCAGTTGCTGAAGGATAGCGAAGGTAATTCGGTTGCTGAAATTACCCTGATCCCACTGGAAAGCGGTGGCAAGGCAGCGGCAGGTGCAACGATTGTGACACCGCTTGAAACCGATCTGACCCAAGGGGTTGGTATGAAAATCGATTCTGGTGCGGTGAAAGCCTATCCCTTCAACTTCTGTGCCCCTGTTGGCTGTGTTTCACGGGTCGGCCTGACCGGAGATGAGCTGGGTAACCTCAAGCGTGGCAATGCGGCAACGATCGCTGTTCTGCCTTATGGCGGTACGGAAGAGCAGGTTGTGAACCTGAACATGTCACTGGCTGGTTTTACCGCTGGCTATAGTGCTTTGGAAACCGCTGTGGCAGAACTGCGCCAGGCAGCCGAGGCGGCCGGAGCCTCTGCACCGGCAGAAGAAGCTGCGATACCTGCCGCCCAATAACCAAGTATAATTTTTGCAATTCCGAAAGGGGTCAATCACCGGCCCCTTTCAACGATATTCGTTAGAGCGTTTTGCACGTATTGAGATTCATACTTCCTTTGGATGAGGCGCTGTGATTCCCTGTCTTTGAGGCAGATATTGGGGATCAACGATGGGTAAGCCACATCCTATTGAACTTCGACAGCGTGTCGTGGATCATGTGTCCGAGGGCAACACGCACCGGTCAGCGGCGGCGCGTTTCAGGGTATCGGTCAAGTTCGTCAATGACATGGTTAAGCTTGCGAAGACGACCGGGGGCCTTCTTCCGAAGAAGCAAGGCAACG
>JBKEAB010000226.1:0-7063 GCA_047971845.1 Paracoccus sp. (in: a-proteobacteria)
TCTGGTGCGACCGATCAGGTGTCCACGCCCCCCTTTTTTAACGGCCATGCTGATCGCCGTTCGGTGTGCCTTCGGATAGGTTGCGTCTATCATCACGGTTTTCTCTTCATCGTGCTCAGCAGCCAGTCCCGCCGTCATCCGTGCGAGGATGCCCTTGTCACTCCACCGCTTCCAGAGGTTGTAGATGCGCGGCCCCACCGGGGCCATGGTCCCTTCAAGTGTACGAGCCACATGCGCTCGGGGCATCGCATCACCTCAAGCCATTGCGATTAAAGAAGATAATTCCGCTCAAGACACGTCGATCACCAATGTGAGGTTTGTCGTGTGATTTCGGGAAGAAGGGCTCAAGACACGCCATCTGCGCATCTGTGAGCCAGAAAAGATCAGACATGTTCATCGCTCGGTTTTCGAACCATGAATTACGCCGCCGCACAGAAATCAATGGGGCCTGACCATAAGAAAGTCGGTGAGGGGGCTGCAAAGCTGATCGTGGTTGACGTAGTGATATCGTTTGACCGTGGCAATCCGTGATTGATTGTACGGTTCATGCGTTTGAAGCTTGCTATTATTTGGGTCGGCTCTCGGACCGATAATGGGGTGATCCTCATTATTGCTGTTTGGATGGTGTGCATAGGTCGTGCCGCAGCTGTGGTGTATCCCTCCCATAAGGTGTCCCTCCTTATGCTTGACACGGAGGGCGGCTATGCGGAATCTGCGTATTCGAACATCCGAGAGGTCCTGTGGCCGATAATGTAACCCCCCTGCGGCGTCCTGTGCGCCCTGAACAGCTGCCGCTGGAAATTGCCCGTGCGGTTGAGGAGCGCCGTGCGGAAGAGGCTCTGATCGTCGATGTTGATGGGTATGAAGGACCTCTGGATCTGCTGTTATCCATGGCACGGGTGCAGAAGGTCGATCTGATGCAGATTTCGATTCTGCAGCTTGCTGAACAATATCTTGTCTTTGTCGAAAAGGCCCGCCAGCTTCGGATTGAACTGGCTGCCGATTACCTGGTCATGGCAGCCTGGCTTGCATTTCTGAAGTCGCGCCTGCTGCTGCCGCCGGATCCTGAAGAGGAAGGTCCATCCGCCGAAGAGCTTGCCGCGCATCTGGCCTTTCAGCTGGAGCGCCTGGATGCGATGCGTAAGGCCTCGGCACGGTTGATGGGACGTGATCGTCTCGGGCAGACAAGGTTTGTCCGCGGTATGCCGGAGCAAATAGCCCGCAAGCGCAATGTTAATTATGAAGTCGGGCTGATTGACCTGATGCGGGCTTATGCGCGGATCAAGACACGTGATGAATTCCGCCCTTATGCATTCGACCGCAAGGATGTCTATACGATGGAGCAGGCACTTGAACGTGTCCGGCAGATGATTGGCTATGCCGGCAAATGGACCTCATTATCGGAATTTCTGCCTGATGGCTGGGACGGGGATGGGCGGCTGCGCTCAGCCACGGCGGCAACCTTTGCCGCAACGCTGGAACTGGCACGGCAGGGCAGGCTTGAAATTCAGCAGGCTGATACATTTGCCCCCATCGCCATTCGGCGTAAGCCCGGAACGTCCGAATGAGCGATGATGATCTGGAGTTTCCGCCGCCTCCGCTTGAGGAGCAGGAGCGCATGGTTGAAGCCATGCTGTTTGCATCAAGCCAGCCGGTCAGCCTGCGTGACCTGTCTGACCGGTTACCGCAAGGCGCTGATGCGGCCGAGGCTGTGGCGGGCTTGCGCCGCCGTTATGAGGGCAGGGGCGTGGAACTTGCCCGGATAGGCGATGCCTTTGCTTTCCGTACGGCCCCGGATTTATCCTTTCTGATGCAGACAGAGACGGTGGAAACCCGGCATCTGTCGCGTGCCGCAACAGAGACATTGGCCATCATCGCCTATCATCAGCCCGTTACCCGCGCCGAAATTGAAGAAATACGGGGGGTTTCCACGTCTCGTGGTACGCTGGATCAGCTGATTGAGCTTGGCTGGGTCAGGATCGGGCGTCGTCGGATGACGCCGGGTCGTCCGGTGACCTTCATTGTGACCGAAGAGTTTCTGGATCATTTTGGGCTGGAAACGGCTCGTGATCTGCCGGGGCTGAGTGAGCTGCGTGCGGCAGGGTTGCTGGACAGCCGGCTATCCGGGGATCTGGCTGTTCCCCTTGTCAGGGAGGCGGATGATGATGATATGGAAGATAATGATACCCGCCCGGGGGATCTGTTTGGTGAAGAGGAATAGGCGATGAACCCTAATCAGCTCATGAACGGTTTTGGCCGTCATTTTATGCGCAGCATAATGCGGATAGCTATGGCATTCGGGATTACAAAGGGCATTGAATTGCTGGCAACGCGGGGTAAGGACCCTGAACAGATGACAGATGAAGAACGTCAGCTGGCCAACAAGACCAGAAAGAATTCGCGGCAAGCTATAAAGCGTGCCCGTCAGGCCGCGCGGATTACCCGGCGTATTCGCTGAATTGCTTGGCTAATTTCAGCCCCTGTCCCTGATAGTTCGAAGCAATATCCTGCCCGTATAACCGGTCGGGCTGCGTCAGCATGCGTTCATAGACCAGTCTGCCGACAACCTGCCCGTGCTCCAGTGCGAAGGGGGCCTCATGACAACGCACCTCAAGAACCCCGCGGGCACCCTGACCTGACGCACCGACTCCGAAACCGGGATCGAAAAAGCCTGCATAATGAACCCGGAATTCACCGACCATGGCCAGATAGGGGGCCATCTCGGCCGCATAATCAGCAGGGATGGCAACAGATTCGCGGCTGACCAGTATGTAAAAAGCCCCGGGATCAAGAATTAGCCGACCATCCGTTCCGTGCAGCGGATCCCAGAATTCGCGTGGATCATAAGCCCCGATCCGGTCCAGGTCGATCACGCCACTATGTGGTTTGGCACGATAGCCGATCAGATCACCGTTTTTCGGCCTGAGGTCCACGGAAAAACCCAGACCCTGATCTATCAATGCAGGACCACCACCGACCAACGGAGTTTTCGCGTGAAGGTCATGAAGGTCCGTGTCATCCAGAACGGCCTGTCCCTGCCGCAGGCGTAACTGATTCAGCCGCATTCCAGGACGCACCAGAACCGAAAAGCTGCGCGGGCAGATCTCGGCATAAAGTGGGCCGTCATAACCAGTCGGCAGGCGGTCGAACTCGGTTCCCCCATCGGTGATCAGGCGGGTCAGAAGGTCAAGCCGTCCGGTTGAGGATTTTGCATTTGCTACGGCAGAAAGTCCGGCCGGAAGATGCAGCCGTTCCGACAGGGGAACCAGATAGACACAGCTCTTTTCCAGCACCGCTCCATCGCTCAGGTCCATGCGATGCATTTCAAAATCGGCCAGCCGGTCTTGGATCCGTTGTCCCTTGCCGGGCAGGAAGGATGAGCGTAGCCGCCATGCTTGGGTCCCAAGGCGCAGATCCAGACTGGCAGGCTGGATCTGCGCATCGGTAACGGAGGTGCTGGCGGAAATTGCACCCGTGTCAATTAACCGCCGCAATTCACGATCAGGAAGAACGCCATTCATGTCAGGCTCCGGATATGCGAACGCCCACCCCGGATGGGATGGGCGTTTCGGTAATGGTCGGGCCGGCGAGATTCGAACTCGCGACCTTCCGCCCCCCAGACGGACGCGCTAACCAGGCTGCGCCACGGCCCGACGCCGGCCATATAGGGCGAAGCACCGGCGGGACACAAGAGGGTCCGTGACAAAAATCGGGGGAATGGCATCTGCTTATGCGGCAAGCAATCGTCGAGCCTCGGTCAGGCGGGCCAGTATGGCTTTTCCTTCGTCGCGGGGAAGCATGGAAACGGTGCGCAGATCGGTATTGATTGTTAACAGGCGCATAAGCCAGTCCGGATCCGGCATCTTCGGTGCGGCAGCGGGTGGCGCTGATTCGTCAGGCACATTGGAAAGCAGATCAAGCTCAGGAAATAGCGGCAGGGTTTCCGGAACATTAACCGGCTTGCGTTTGCGGGACATATCGGCCCGGGCTTTTGATCCGTCCTTTTCCGGAGCAGGTTTCATATCAGATGCAGGATGCTGATCCGGCAATATCTTTCTTGCGACCGGTTGTGCCGGGGAGGCTGTGATCCCTGTCTCTGTAGTGTCTTCCTCTGCAAATGTCCCGCCCAGACGTGCCGCACCGCGTGCTTTCAATGCAGCCCCCCGATCAGCGGCCATCTGTTTCTTTGCACCCCTGATTGACATGCCTTCTTCTCGCAGGATTTCACATAAGCCGGCGGCCAGCCTGATATCATCAGGACGAAAATAGCGCCGCCCATCGCGACGCTTGACCGGTGTGAATAGGGGAAACTGGCTTTCCCAATAACGCAGCACATGCGGCGCAACCCCGACCAGTTGTGATACTTCGCCAATGGATCGGAATGCGTCGGCTGCTTTTTTCATGTCAGGGCTTGTTACCGGCCGCAACGCGGTCCTTCATGAGGTGGGAAGGCCGGAAACTCAATACCCTGCGCGGGGTGATCGGAACCTCTTCACCAGTTTTTGGATTGCGACCGATGCGTTCATTCTTGTCGCGTACAGAAAATGTTCCGAAGGATGAAATCTTCACTTGCTCTCCACGGACCAGTGAATCCGAAATATGTGTCAGAACACTTTCGACAAGCTGGCCCGATTCATGCCGGGATAGCCCAACCTCACGAAAGACCGATTCGGCCAAGTCCATTCGGGTCAGGGTTTTCTCGCTCATCAAGCACCTCTTTTTGGCTGCGGATCAGGATGCGTAATTCAATTTCGCGAGTCAACATTCGAATGCGGAATCCGTTCCCGATTACTTTTTAAAATATCAGTGTTTCTCGGATCTTGTCATATGAATATGGCGGGGTTTTGCCAGTATGATGCCGCAGACTTCCGTGAAACGCTGGCTTTGTCATCTGTTTCATGCGTCTGGATGAAAAGCGGCCTGTTTTGTCCTTTTCCCTTTGCGAGAGCGTGCCGGACGGAGTAGATGCCGCGACTGAGAAAGGATCACCCATGACCAGCAACCGTCCGGACCTGCCACCCGAGATCGCCCGCCGCCGCACCTTTGCGATCATCAGCCATCCAGATGCCGGCAAGACGACGCTGACCGAAAAATTCCTGCTGCTTGGTGGGGCCATCCAGATGGCCGGACAGGTTCGTGCCAAGGGTGAGGCGCGGCGTACGCGTTCGGATTTCATGAAGATGGAACAGGACCGGGGAATATCGGTCAGTGCTTCCGCCATGTCTTTTGATTATGGACATTTCCGGTTCAACCTTGTTGATACGCCCGGTCATTCGGATTTTTCCGAGGATACTTACCGGGCGCTGACCGCAGTAGATGCGGCAATCATGGTGATTGACGGCGCGAAAGGCGTTGAAAGCCAGACCCGGAAGCTGTTCGAAATCTGTCGCCTGCGTGATCTGCCGATCCTGACATTTTGCAACAAGATGGATCGCGAAAGCCGTGATACATTCGAAATTATTGATGAAATCCAGGAAAATCTCGCGATTGACGTTGTGCCTGCAAGCTGGCCCATTGGCATGGGTCGTGATTTCATTGGTGCGTATGACCTGCTGAATGACCGGCTGGAGATCATGGACCGTGCGGATCGTAACCGGGTCGCGGAAACCGTGCAGATTTCCGGCATCGATGATCCTGAACTGGCCGGATATGTTCCAGAAATGCAGCTGGAAAGGCTGCGTGAAGAAATTGAGATGGTGCGTGAACTGCTGCCTGCCTTCAATCGCAAGTCGTTTCTGGAAGGTCATCTGACACCGATCTGGTTTGGATCGGCGATCAACAGTTTCGGTGTCCGTGAATTGATGGATGGGATCGGAAACTTTGGCCCAGATCCGCAACCGCAGACAGCGGCTGAACGCCAGATTGCGCCGGAAGAAAAGGCCGTGACCGGTTTTGTCTTCAAGGTACAGGCAAACATGGACCCCAAACACCGGGATCGCGTGGCTTTCGTACGTCTTGCCTCGGGACATTTTCAGCGGGGGATGAAGCTTCTTCATGTCCGTTCGAAAAAACCGATGGCGGTATCCAATCCAGTATTGTTCCTGGCAGCTGATCGTGAGCTAGCTGAAGAAGGCTGGGCTGGCGATATCATCGGCATTCCGAACCATGGGCAGTTGCGGATTGGGGATGCCCTGACTGAGGGTGAGACCCTCAGGTTTACCGGGATTCCCTCATTCGCGCCCGAGTTGTTGCAAAATGTCCGGGCAACCGATCCGATGAAGGCCAAGCATCTGGAAAAGGCCCTGATGCAGTTTGCCGAAGAGGGTGCGGCCAAGGTGTTCAAACCCATGATCGGTTCTGGCTTCATTGTTGGTGTTGTCGGAGCTTTGCAATTTGAGGTGCTGGCCAGCCGGATAGAACTGGAATATGGTATCCCGGTTCGCTTTGAACCATCACAATTCACCAGTGCCCGCTGGCTTGCGGGGCCGCAGGTTCGGGTGGATGCCTTTGCCAATACCAATAAACAGCATATGGCGCAGGATCATGACGGCGATCTGGTTTATCTGACACGTCTGCAATGGGACATAGATCGGGTCGAACGCGATCACCCTGATTTGAAGCTGACGGCAACCAAGGAAATGATGGCCTGAGAAAGGGACTGCTCTGACTATTCAGAACCGGATGTAAATGCATCTGCTCTACATGCCGGACCAGGTTATCTTGTAGCTGTTCTGAGGCCTCTGGTCCTTTGAACAAATGACAAGTCATACCAACGGCCTTGATTTTTGACACGCTCGGGATTCCCATTGGTGCAAGAATCTGGATCACTGCCGTCGAAGGACGGAGGCTTCGATGGCAGTTGAAATAACACGCCATGACATGTCGGCAGTCGAGTTGCGATCTGCAGCGACACGAACGAAGGATGCGAATGCGGCACGGCGAATGCTGGCGATCGCTCTGGTTCTGGAAGGCGCTGATCGCAGGGCAGCGGCGGAGACATGCGGGATGGAGCGGCAAACCCTGCGCGATTGGGTGCACCGCTACAATATCGGGGTCTGTCGAACCGACGTTCGGCGGGTCCCGGGCCGCTCCTGAGTGCCGAGCAGAAGGCGGAACTTGCGCA
>JBKEAB010000227.1:0-1936 GCA_047971845.1 Paracoccus sp. (in: a-proteobacteria)
CGGGGTCATGTCACCTGTCGGCGGGCATGGCGAATCAGCACCAGCCCGATCAGGACCATTGGCAGGGATAAAAGCTGCCCCATGCTCAAACCGAATCCGCCCAGATGGAGGACGTAACCCATAGGGTTCTCTGCCGAGATAAACTGTGCATCCGCCTGACGGAACAACTCGACAAACATGCGCGACAGACCATAGCCCAGAAAGAACACCCCGGTAATCAGCCCCGGATATTTCAATGCCCCCCGGCGATAAGCCAGAAAGATCAGAACCGCACCCAGTATGATCCCTTCGAGTATGGCCTCATAGAGTTGCGAGGGGTGCCGGGCGCACACGCCCTCGACCCGGGGGCAGTATTGCGCCATATCGCCCGGAAACGCGACACCCCACGGCAGGGATGTCGGACGCCCCCAAAGTTCGGCATTGATGAAATTGGCAATCCGGCCCAGGCACAGGCCGATCGGTGTTCCAAGCGCGATCACATCCGCCGCGGAAAACCCCGGGATCCGGTGCCGGTGCCAGTAGAGGAGGCAAACCAGAATGACACCAAGCAACCCACCATGAAACGCCATACCTCCTTGCCAGACCATGAGGATTTCGGCCGGATTCTGCAGGTAATACGCGGGCTGGTAAAACAGGACATAGCCCAGCCGCCCCCCCAGCACGACACCAAGGATGATCCATGTAATCAGTTCATCGGCCTGCTCGGAAGTCATGGGTGCGGTTTCATCAGGCCACAGGCGGGTCTGCCGCAGGGCATGAACCATCAGCCGCCAGCCCAGAAGGATGCCGACAATATAGGACAGGGCATACCAGCGCAGTGAAAAGCTGAATGTCCCTATATTGATTGTAAAGATTTCAGGGGCAATGTCGGGGAATGCAATCATGGTCATCAGCCGATTTGTCGAAAATACGGTGTCCGCTGTTCTGTGCCTGCGATGTGATGGACAGTCAACCTTGAGCCTAACGAATTTTGTCCCCATATAGAACAGAACAAAGAGGCCGGAGAAGACCAATGCAGACCCGAAACAAGATGCTCGACGATTTTTCCCAGTTGATGACCAATGCAATGGGCGTTGCACAGGGCGCCCGACAGGAGGCCGAGACCGCCATGAAATCACTGATCGAGCGATGGCTCTCGGATCGCGATTTCGTCACACGCGAGGAATTTGATGCCGTCCGGGCGATGGCACAAAAAGCCCGTGAGGAAAATGAGGCCCTCGCAGCACGGCTTGAGGCGCTGGAAAAACCCCGGAAGCGCACAAAAGCCACGAAATAACAGTCGGATGATGGATGCATTTCATAAGGGGCACAGGGTGGTCTGTGCGCTATCCACAGTTTTTCCGGCTTTTCCACAACAAATTGCTTTACAGAACTCCGTTTAGAACCCACCATATCTTGTATGGCCAGCCTGTAAATTCCTCTGTGACTGGTATCAGGGGCTAGGGTTGGTGGTTCAGGCTGAAGATATATCAGCCGAAACGAGAGGTGGAGCGATGGCCCTTACCGAGCAAGATTTTGCAGATGACATGCATCCTATCGATATTGTGGAGATTCTG
This sequence comes from Paracoccus sp. (in: a-proteobacteria), assembly GCA_047971845.1. Lineage (GTDB taxonomy): Bacteria > Pseudomonadota > Alphaproteobacteria > Rhodobacterales > Rhodobacteraceae > Paracoccus. Next base: position 1,557 of record JBKEAB010000227.1, read on the forward strand.
GCAGCTGAATATGAATGGGAATTCAGCCGTGTCGGATCGGATCAGATCACGATGGCAGTTGATGGTCAGTGGAAGACCTACTCAATTACGCTGGCCTGGTCGGGATATGACCAGACTCTGCGGCTGATCTGCACATTCGATCTGGAACCCCCGGAAGACAGGCTGCCTGCCCTGTTCGAAATGACCAACAGCGTGAATGACCAGTGCTGGGTTGGCTCTTTCAGCTATTGGGGCGAGCACAACATGATGGCCTTTCGTTACGGTCTGGTGACCGAAGGCGGCATTGTCGGGATCGAGCAGATAAACACGCTGATTGCAACTGCGGTCAGTACCGCCGAACGCTACTACCCGGCGTTCCAGTTGATCCTGTGGGGAAACAG
>JBKEAB010000228.1:0-39778 GCA_047971845.1 Paracoccus sp. (in: a-proteobacteria)
GCGCTTCTCGGCAGCGTGACGACGGGACATCTGTGTCTCTCCTTACTTCGGACGCTTCGCGCCGTATTTCGAACGACGCTGACGGCGGTCTTTGACACCCTGGGTATCAAGCACACCGCGCAGGATGTGGTAACGGACACCCGGAAGGTCTTTCACACGACCGCCACGGATCAGCACAACGCTGTGTTCCTGCAGATTGTGTTTTTCGCCCGGAATATAGGAAATGACCTCGAAACCATTCGTCAGGCGCACCTTGGCAACCTTACGCATGGCGGAGTTCGGTTTCTTCGGCGTCGTGGTATAGACGCGCGTACAGACACCGCGCTTCTGCGGGCATCCTTGAAGGTGCTGCGACTTTGAGCGCTGCACTTTGGGCTGCCGCGGCTTGCGGATCAGCTGTTGAATCGTCGGCATTCGGTTCCCCGTCTTGCTTTTGTCAATACTCGCATCCGGCTGGATGCGCCACTTCTCGACGGCCAGTTGCGCGAATCGCAAAAAGCCAAAGCCCAACCGTTCCCGAAACAGGGGGCGGAAGGGCTATCCAGCGGATTTCAGGAAATTTTCTCCTGAAATCCAGACCATCAGGTTCTGGACCCCGGAAAAGAGAGCTTCCGGGTCGGGCGGGCTATAGGCGGAATCATCACTTCTGTCAACAAGATGGCCTGTCATTCCTGCCCGTTCTGGTCCTAACAATATCAGGGGTTTTGGCCATCCCCAAAGCCAGAGGCCCTCAACGGATTATGTCAGCCCATCCTACTTACATAAGAATATGCTATTGTAACTTGTCGTCGATTTCCTAGGAGGTTTCCCCTGAAGGTGTCATGTATACGCCACCCTACCGAAACCGTTATAGAGATCCGGAGGCAACTAATGGAACCGCATGAGAGGCAATATGAAACAGGTCCCTGCAACCCTCTGCATGTCGGCATTCCTGACATTACCCCTTCATGCCGATCCGTTTGAAGGCTTCGGAACGGCCATGAAATACGGGTTGCCACTGGCTGCAGCGGCTTGCGCCGTGGATGAAGGCCGGGGGGAAGACTTTGCCATCCGGGGCATATTACAGACTGCTTTGGTGCTGGGCATGAAACACCATTTCAACGGTCAACCGGTTTCACGCCGTCCTTCCGGTGAAGGCCGAGGTTTTCCGTCCGGTCACACTGCAGCCGCGTTTTTCGGCGCCGCAGATCTTGCCGGGAAATGCTTCGATGACCAGCCCGAAGCCGGCCTGATCGCCTATGGCGCAGCCAGCCTGACGGGATGGAGCCGCATACACGCCGGCGAACACACAGCCCGACAGGTATGGGCAGGTGGCCTGATAGGCTTCAGTGTCGGTGCGGCGGATTTCGGAATCGGAACAGATGGTGCCAGCTTCAGTGTCGGACTTAAGTTCTGAGAAGCATCGCACTACATAAGCAAACCCGACACCCCGCAATGCCTTAACCGTCCCTGGCAGCTTTCACCTTTGACACCGCATCGCCAAGGGCTGCAACACCCCGTTCAAGAGATGCAAGATCATCCGGATCCATGACGCCAAAGATCTCATCGGCGCGGTCTTCAACCTCACTGAAGACCTTCCCGAACAGTTCCCGGCCGGTATCAGTCACGGCATATTTGCGCAGCCGCCGGTCAGACCCCAGAATACTACGCGTAATGAAGCCCTTGCCTTGCAGTCGTGATGCCGCTCGGCTGACCTGCACCTTGTCCAGAGATGTGCGCTGCGACAGCTGCAGGGAATCCAGCGAACCGGCATCGGCAAGAAGGAACAGGAAACGCCATTCCTCGCGCGAAAGCCCGTATTCCCGGCCATAGACGGCCACAAGCTGGCGTGAAAATGCCTCGGCTACGACGGCGAGTTTATAGGGGAAAAACGTTTCAAGAGGCATGACAAACTGCCAGAGAAGATCCGGGTAGACTGATAAGTATTGGGTATATCAATGCTCTACCCGGACAGAAAAAGCAAGCATGAACGACGGAACGTCGTCCCTGCCCTGCCTGTACCAGATAATCAGGTAACGAGATAAAGCGACAGCACCGGCAAGGCGATGATCAGCGCCAGTCGAAGGATGTCAGCCACCCAGAAGACATAAACCCCCCGGAAGATCGTGCGCAGGGACACATCCGGCAGAACGGAACGCAACACGAAGACATTCATGCCGATCGGGGGCGTGATCAGGCTGATCTCGGTCGCAACCACGACAATGATCGCAAACCAGATCAGGGTCGCATCAGGGTCCTGAAGGATACCAAGACCAAAATCGAGACCCGAGATCACCGGATAGAAGACTGGTACAGTCAGCAGGATCATCGAAAGGCTTTCAAGAACGCAGCCGAGCACCAGATAGATCAGCACGATCAGCAAAAGCACCGCCCAGGCGGACAGGCCCAGATCCTCAACTATCCCCGACAGTGTATCGGGCAGCCCGGCAAAGGTCACGAAGTTGCTGAATATCTCTGCCCCGATGATAATGGCAAAGATCATGGCCGAGGCAACGGCACTGTCCAGAAATGCCGTCCAGAGTGCTGGCCATGTCAACCCGCCGGTTATGAACGCAATGAGTAGGGCAGCAAAGGCCCCCATACCTGCGGCCTCTATCGGCGTGAAGAAGCTGCCATAGATCCCGATCATGATGAATGCGAACAGCGTCAGCACTGCAATCACACTGATGATATCCTGCAGTGTCATGGGCCGGACAGCGCCAACCTCCGGCGCAAGGTCCGGCTTCAGCCGCACCGCAACCATGACCGCCAGCAGATAACCAATGATACCCAGAACGCCGGGGATAATACCTGCCAGAAACAGCTTTCCGATATCGGCTTCGGTCAGCAACCCAAAGATAATCAGCACGACCGAGGGCGGGATCAGAATACCCAGCGTACCACCTGCCGCAATCGCTCCTGTAGCCAGGCTGTCCGAATATCCGAATCGACGCATCGACGGCATGGCCACCTTCGACATCGTCGCTGCAGTCGCCAGAGAGGAACCGCAAACCGCCGAAAATCCCCCGCAGGACAAGACCGTCGCCATGGCCAGCCCGCCACGCATCCGCCCAAACACACGGTCAGCGGCTGAAAACAGTCCCTGCGCAATACCTGACCCTGCCAGCACATTTCCCATGAAGATGAACAGCGGAACCACCGACAGCGAATAATTCAGCCCAGTTTCGAAAACCGCGTTCCCAACCATGGCTCCGGCCGGACCCCAGCCACGCAGGATTGCAAAGCCGATCCCACCAACGATGGCCATAGCAAAGGCGATGGGAACACGAACAAAAACCATCACAAGCAGAATAGCGAAGGCAATCAGTGAAATGGTCATGCCGTCTCCTCACGACGTAACAACAGGATGACAGCCGAAAAGGTACAACTTGCCGCTGCCAGAAACGCCAGCGGTGCCATGGGCAGCATCAGAGATGCACTCCGCGTGCCACCGTGCCACTGGTCCACGCCGATGATGACTAGTCGCCAGGCAAAGCACACCAGTGCCAATGCTGAGACATAGCCCGCCAGACGTCCCATCAACACCTGCACCCGTCCGGAAAACAGATGCAGCGCCAGATCCACCTCGACATGACCACCATCGGCGGTGGTCAGCGGCAGCGCCACGAACACCAATGCCGCCAACAACATCTGTGTCAGCTCATATGCTCCGCCAAAGGGCTGGTTCAGCAGATAGCGGCCAATCACATCAACACAGGTCACCCCAATCAGTGCCATGATCAGCAAGGCCGCGGCTGCAGCAAGTGCCCGATACCAATACGCCTGCCGATGCGGCACCCGACCGGGGGGCGCATCGGCGCCCGGATCCCGATCCCGATGATCAGGGGCCTGACCACTCATTCCGCAGCCACCCCGGTTTCCTTGCGGAATCCGACCAGTGCGGCCGTGCCGTCATAATCCCCGCCCAGACTATTTGACCACTGTTGTTCAAGCTTGGCTGCTTCAACACGCAGGGCATCGACAACTTCAGCCGGAGCTTCGTAGAACTCGACATTGTCACCGATTTCTTCCCGCGCCGCTGCATCCGCATCATTCCAGGCCTTGCCAACCCGTTCAGCGAAAGCATCGCCCGAGATTGCATCAATGGCAGCCCGATCCTCATCGGACAGGCTCTTCCACTTGCCTTCATTGATAACGAAGAACCAGGTCGTATTATAGATACCGCCCGGTACAGTCATCGAATATTTCAGGTTATCAACCAGATTGAAAGCCGTCATTGCCTCATAAGTGAAGGCTACGCCGTCAATAACCCCGCGTGACAGCTTTTCATAAACCTCCGGCGAAGACATGAAGAGCGGCGTCGCACCAAGCGCCCCAACCAGATCGGCAACATAGCCCCCCGGCACGCGCAGCTTCAGACCGGACATGTCGGTAACCGTTTCAATCCTGCGCTTGTTGTTGTGCAAAAGCCCCGGTCCATGCATGAACAGTCCGAGGATATGCGTACCTTCATGCTCCCCAGCCGCATCCAGATCCCCGCCATAGATCTTCCAGTAAGCCCCGGAATTAGCCACGGCGTCATCACCCAGGAAACTGAACTGCCCCAGACGTGCACGGTTGAAGCGGTCATCTTCGGTAAAGGAATGCAGACCGTAGGTAATATCAGCCACGCCATCGCGTGCCATATCGAAATGCGCCGGCGGACTGCCCAGCGGCTTACCCATGATACGGACCGTCACACGACCATCGGTTACCTGCTCAACCTCTTCCGCCCATGGCTCAAAGGCATTCACCACGATAGGATGCTTGGGCGGCAGCCAGGACGACATGATCAGTTCTTCAGCAAGCACCGGTGCTGCCGACAGAAGAAGACCAGCAAGTGCAAGTTTCAGTGATTTCATTGGTTCTCTCCCTGTAAATCCCTTGCTTTGCGCAAAGGGTCAAAATTATCCGGATAGGCCGCCATGAAAGCCGGAACTGTCCGGCAGGCCCGGTCCACAGCCGAAATCCGGGGCAAATGGCCATAATCCACACCCCAACGGCGTGCATTATACAGCTGCGGAATCAGTGTGCAGTCGGCCAGACCAGGCGCATCTCCCAAGCAAAACCGGCCCGAAAACCCCGGATAGTCCAGCAGTTTCTCAACCGCCTGCAGCCCCGAGGCAATATTGTCGCGGTTCCATTGCGTCCGCATCTCGGCCCCGGCCAAGGCCCCAACCCGGGCCAATACAGCAAGATTGGAAACCGGGTGGATTTCACAGGCCACAGCCTGCGCCAGCTTGCGTATATGCGCCCGCACAACAGGATCAGCGGGCAATAACGGAGGCTCTGGCCGGGTTTCGTCAAGATATTCGATAATTGACAAGGATTGCGTCAGGACCTGACCATCAATTTCCAGCACCGGAACCAATCCCTGTGGATTGAGCGCCAGATATCCGGGATCCCGCTGCTCCCCGGCAACCAGATCCACCGGCAGACGGCGATAGGTGATCCCCTTCAGGCCAAGCGCAATGCGTATCCGGTATGATGCGGAGGATCGCCAGTAATCATGCAGGACCACCGCCGATCCGCCTGCCTTGGCAACGGCCACCATCGTCGTCATTCCAGCGCGGGCAGGATCTGTCCAGTACAGGGTCCGAACCCGATGCGATAGCCATCACCTTCGGCATAGGCATAAAGGCCAATTTCATCGCCATCTTCAATGAAGGTCCGAACCTCACCATTCACCTCCACCGGGTTCTTGCCGTTCCCGGTCATTTCCAGAAGTGCGCCGGTTTGTTCCAGAGACGGTCCGGAGATTGTACCCGAACCCAGAAGGTCCCCCACCCGCATCGGGCAACCGGATTCGGTGTGATGTGCCAGTTGCTGGGCACTGGAATAATACATCACATTATAATTCGTATGCGCCATTTGCTTCCCGTTCATTGTCCAGCCAATTGCAAGATCGTAAAGACCGGGGCGATTTTCATGCAGATAGGGTAGCAAGGGATTGACACGTCTGGCACCAGCAGAGCGGAACGGCTCCAACGCGGCCCGCGTCACGACCCACGGGCTGATCGTCGTCCCCAGAGCCTTGGACTGGAAGGGCCCAAGCGGCTGATATTCCCATGCTTGAATATCGCGTGCAGACCAGTCGTTCAGCAGGACATAACCGAAGATCATATCTTCGGCATCCTCAACACTGATCCGCTGTCCCATCTGCGAATTCACGCCAACGATAGCCCCAAGTTCCAGTTCCAGATCCAGCTTTTCACAGGCTGCCCAGACCGGACCATCCTCACCCCTGACCTGACCCATAGGGCGGCGGATCGGAGTTCCCGAAACCACGACGGAGGAGGCACGCCCGTTATAGCCGATCGGCATATGGGTCCACTGTACCGGCAGCGCATTTTCAGGACCGCGGAACAACATGCCAACATTGAACGCATGGTTCTTTGAAGCATAGAAATCCGTATATTCTGTTACCTGAATTGGCAGATGCAGCACTGCATCCGACATCGGAACAACAGGCAGATCACAGTCACCATCTTCGGACAGAAGTTCTGTCAGACGGGCACGGACCTGATCCCATCTGATCCTGCCAAGCGCCATAAATTCATTCAGCCGGGGCTGTGCAAAGGTCCCTTCCGCATCCAGCAGACCCGCCGCCTCACAGGCAGCCAGATCCACGATCAGGTCCCCGATTGCAACGCCGCAGCGCGGAGCCTGACCATCCGTTGAGAACACACCATAAGGCAGGTTCTGGACAGGGAAATCACAATCCGGATCATTTGCAGCAGCAACCCAACTGCGTATTGCCTGCTCAACCATCTGCTTCCTCCGCAATCAGCCTCTCTGCCCCGGATCGCCCAAGACATTTCATATGTAATGAATATCATTATTTGTTTCATATGCAATGAATATTTTGGAAACCTGACTGGATAGACATGTCCAGACAAGGGAAACGATACCCACCCTGCAATCACAATCCAGCAAGTCACATAATTATTATTGGAATAAATGACATTTAACTCAATTCTGACAAATTTAGTTTGACAATTGTGCCTGCAACTGCTTCCACAGTGCGCGATATGGATGCGCCGCGCTTTTCCAGCTGCGCAGACCGACCAAGGAGAAAGCATGTTCCGCTCAACTATGACCGCCATTTCGCTGGTAATGCTGGCCTCGGCAGTTCTTGCGGCAACGCCGGAAGAGGTTGTCGACACTTATTCCGATATTGCCGAGGCCGCCTATGGCGACAGCCTGACCACGGCACAAGCCCTGCGCGAAGCTGTTTCAGCCCTTGTCGAAAACCCATCCGAAGAAACGCTTTCTGCGGCACGCGAAGCATGGACGGCCGCACGGGTCCCCTATCAGCAGACTGAGGCTTTCCGCTTCGGAAATCCCATCGTTGACGATTGGGAAGGCCGCGTGAACGCATGGCCTCTGGACGAAGGGTTGATTGATTACGTTGCTGAAAACACCCCCTCAGCAGAGGATAATGAGCTTGCTCAGCTGAATGTCATCGCAAACCCCAGTCTGGAGCTTTCCGGTGAAACGCTGGATGCCAGCACCATCACACCGGAATTGCTTTCAGGAAGCCTGCATGAAGCTGGCGGCATCGAAGCAAATGTTGCCTCGGGCTATCATGCCATCGAATTCCTGCTTTGGGGACAGGATCTGAACGGAACCGGGGCCGGGGCCGGCACACGGCCTTATACCGATTATATTCAGGGCGATGACTGCACTGGCGGCAACTGTGATCGCCGCGGCCAATATCTGGTTGCCGCAACCGATCTGCTTATCTCCGATCTGGAAGAAATGGTTGCAAACTGGGCTGAAGGCGGAGAAGCCCGCAAGGCCGTAACTGACAACCCACAGGCCGGGCTGAACGCCATGCTGACCGGTATGGGCAGCCTGTCTTATGGTGAACAGGCAGGCGAACGGATGAAGCTTGGCCTGATGCTGAACGACCCGGAAGAGGAGCATGACTGTTTCTCGGACCAGACCCATTACAGTCACTTCTATGACGGGCTGGGAATCGAGAATGTCTATCTTGGCCGTTACAAACGCACTGACGGTTCCGAAATTTCAGGCCCTGCGCTTTCGACTCTCGTTGCCAAGGCAGACCCTGCTGTGGACAAGGCCCTGAAGGCCGGTCTCAAGGCATCCGTGGCCGCCTTGTCCAACCTGAAAGACAAAGCCGAAGGCGGCATGGCCTATGATCAGATGCTGGCCCCCGGAAATACCGAAGGGGAGGCAACGATCATGGCCGCCGTCGATGCCCTTGTCGCCCAGACTCAGGAAATCGAACGTGCGGTTGCCGTACTTGGTCTGAGCAAGATTAAATTTGAAGGTTCAGACAGCCTCGATAACCCCAACGCTGTATTCCAGTAAGGAAACGGCCATGATCATCTGCCACTGCAGCCAGATCACCGATCACGATATTCGTGCCGCAGTTGGCTGGATGCGTGCGGCCGACCCTGATACCATCGTGACGCCGGGCAAGATTTATCGTGCGCTCGGCAAGCGCGCTGATTGCGGCGGCTGCATGAAGTTGTTCGTCGCCGAAATGCGTGCGGCGAACGGGTTCGCTGTCGGTGGCAAGGATAATCCTGTGCTGGCGGCGCTGACAGGCCTGCGTAACAAGGTTGCAGGTTGACAGGAAAGGAATTGACATGAAGGGCGACGCAAAGGTTATTGAATACCTTAACGCAGCTCTGCGCTCGGAACTGACAGCGGTCAGCCAATACTGGCTGCACTACCGCCTACAGGAAGATTGGGGCTTTGGCCGCATAGCCGGCAAGTCCCGCGCAGAATCTATCGAAGAAATGCATCATGCTGACCGGCTGATCCAGCGTATCCTCTTTCTGGAAGGACATCCGAACCTTCAGAAACTCGATCCGCTGCGCATTGGCCAGAACATCCGCGAAACACTGGATGCTGACCTTGCCGGCGAGCATGATGCACGCAACCTGTATATCGAAGCGCGCGATCACTGCGAAAAGGTTGGCGATTACATCAGCAAGCAACTGTTTGAGGATCTGATTTCCGATGAGGAAGGTCATATCGACTTCCTCGAAACCCAGATCTCACTGCATGATGAAATCGGTGGCCAGAATTACGGCCTTCTCAACGCGAAACCGGCAAACGAGGCCGAATAACCCAATCAACAGGCGGCGGGGCACCCTGCCGCCTGTCTTCTTCCTGACTATAGTGACCAAGTTCCCATGACTCCCCGCCAACCAACCCGTTTCTGGATCAACCTTCCCGGCGGGTGCCGGGGTTTGTTTGCATCTCTGTCCGGATGCTCTGTCTTGTTACTGCCCGCTGCGCTCTCCGCCCAGGATAATCCGCCTTGGCTGGATGAACCGCATTTGCCGGTCATACAACGCACGGCCGCCGAAACAGCCCGCATTGCCAGCGTCACCGCACCGACAACAGATTTTTCCGCGCCCGAGCAGTTTGAACAGAACCCCGCCGGGGCGGCAACCACCCGCTATCTGTCATCCGCAGATGCATTTTCCCAGTTCTCACCCAACATGCCGTTCACCAGCGAGATGGACTTCAAGATTGGTAATGGCATTTTCCGCAAACTCTGGGTCGGAGCCCCTTCATCCACTCGGGGCAGTGACGGCCTTGGGCCACTGTATAATGCACGGGCCTGCCAGAACTGCCACATCAAGGACGGGCGCGGACACCTGCCGGATGGCCGGGATGACAGCCGTGTATCCGCCTTCCTGCGCCTGTCCATTCCCGGCGGCGAAGATCAGCCTGAGATCCCCGGCTATATCCCGACCAGCCCGGACCCCATCTATGGCGGACAGTTGCAAGACCTCGCCCTTGCCGGCTTTCAGGCAGAAGCAAGGATGGGCATTACATGGACCGAGATTCCGGTCACACTTGCCGATGGCGCCGTGGTGAACCTGCGATCACCCAGCTACGATGTCAAAAATCCCGCCTATGGTCCCCTGCATGAAAATACCATGCTCTCCCCCCGTGTCGCGCCGCAAATGATTGGTTTGGGGCTGCTGGAAGCCGTACCTGCAGCCGACATCATTGCCCTTGCCGACCCCGATGACGCGAATGGTGACGGAATATCCGGACGCCCCCAGATCATCTGGTCCGGGGAATTCGGCCAGCCCATGCTTGGCCGCTTTGGTCATAAGGCCGGTAATGCCACAATCCGCGCACAATCCGCCGGAGCATTTTCGGGCGATATGGGGCTGTCAAACCCCATGGCATCCGATCCATCAGGGGAATGTACCGAAACTGAAGCGGCTTGTCGCAAGGCCCCGCCGGGACAGGAACCCGGTATCCGTGACGGTCTGGAGGTTGATGGCGAAAGCCTTGATCTTGTCACCTTCTATTCCCGGAATCTCGCAGTTCCCGAACGGCGAGGGATGGATAACCCGCAAACCCTGCGTGGCAAGGAAATCGCCTATTCCATCGGCTGCACCAACTGCCACAATCCAAAATTCGTCACTCACCGTCTGAAAGATCAGCCGGAACAAAGCTTTCAGCTGATATGGCCCTATACCGACATGCTGTTGCATGACTTGGGTGAAGGGCTGGCCGATAATCGACCTGAATCCCGCGCGAACGGACAGGAATGGCGGACTGCACCACTCTGGGGCATTTCCCTGAACGGTCAGGTCACCGGCGTCGAAAGCTATCTGCACGATGGTCGCGCCCGCACCTTGCTGGAGGCTATCCTCTGGCACGGTGGCGAAGCGCAGCTGGCCCGTGATGCGGTGGTCAACCTGCCGACAGAAGACCGGAAGGCACTGATCAGCTGGCTGGAATCACTTTAAAAAGAAAGGGCAGTATGAAATCACTGCCCCTTCTCCATTCATCCTGATCAATATATCCACACGGACGAACAGAGCGCACCCTTATTCCAGTTCAACCAGCAGATCCTTGGCATCTATCTGCTGACCAGGTGCCGCGTGAACAGCCCTTACAACCCCTGCCCGATCGGCATGGATGGCCGTTTCCATCTTCATCGCCTCAATCGTCAGCAACAGGTCACCCAGATTCACACTGGTCCCGACCGTTGCCGCAACCGTTGCCACGACACCTGGCATCGGTGCCCCTATATGGTTGGCATTGTCCGTATCGGCCTTTGGCCGGGCAGCAACCTGTGCACCTTCGGCACGGTTTGAAACACGGATATTCCGAGGCTGCCCGTTTAGCTCAAAGAAGACCTTTACCTCGCCCTTCTCATCGGTCTCACCAATTGCCTGCAGGCGGATCTCCAGCGTCTTGCCTGGGGCAATTTCGACACTGATCTGATCACCCGGCTGCATTCCATAAAAGAAATTCCGTGTTGGAAGCGTCCGGACCGGCCCGTAGGTCCGGTGTCGCCCCATGTAGTCCAGAAAGACCTTCGGATACATCAGGTAACCATTCAGATCTTCATCATCGACAGGCACGCCTTCCAGTTGCCGGGATACGTCAGCACGCACCGCTTCCAGATCAACCGGAGCCATGCTGGCACCCGGACGCGTGGTCAGGGCCGTTTCCCCTTTCAGAATCTTTTTCTGCAAAGCCACCGGCCAACCGCCCGGCGGCTGGCCAAGATTACCCTTCATCATGTCCACGACGCTGTCAGGGAAGGCAACCTCAACCGCCGGATCTTCAACCTGAGCACGTGTCAGATTCTGACTGACCATCATGAGCGCCATGTCACCCACAACCTTTGATGATGGTGTGACCTTCACGATATCCCCAAACATCTGGTTGGCATCAGCATAAGCCTGCGCCACTTCATGCCAGCGATCTTCCAGTCCGAGACTGCGGGCCTGGGCCTTCAGGTTCGTGAACTGGCCACCAGGCATCTCGTGCAGATAAACCTCAGAGGCAGGGGCCTGCAAACCTGATTCAAAAGCTGCGTAGTCCTCGCGTACACGTTCCCAATAGTTCGAGATCTCACGAATGGCCCCGATATCCAGGCCGGTATCGCGATCAGTCCGTGCCATGGCCTCAACAACGGAGCCGAGCGTCGGCTGACTGGTATTACCCGAAAGCGCATCCATTGCACCATCAACGATATCAACCCCGGCAGCCGCAGCCGCCAGATAGGATGCACCGCCCATGCCTGATGTATCATGCGTATGGAAATGGATCGGCAGCCCGACCTCTTCCTTCAGCACTCTGACCAGTCTTGAGGCCGCCGCCGGCTTAAGCAACCCGGCCATATCCTTCAGACCCAGGATATGCGCACCTGCATCCCGCAGCTGTTTTCCCATGGAAACATAGTATTGCAGATCATATTTCGCACGGTCTGGGTTAAGAATATCACCGGTATAGCAAATTGCCGCTTCACAGATCTTGCCGCTGTCGATTACCGCATCCATGGCGGTGCGCATATTCTCGACCCAGTTCAGGCTGTCGAAAACCCGGAACACGTCGATACCGGTTTCCGCTGCCTGTCTGACAAATGCCTGCACCACATTGTCCGGATAATTCGTATATCCGACCCCATTCGAGGCTCGCAGCAGCATCTGCGTCAACAAATTCGGCATGGCAGCCCTGATATCACGCAATCGCTGCCATGGACATTCCTGCAGGAACCGATAGGAAACGTCGAAAGTCGCACCTCCCCAGCATTCTACACTGAATAGCTGTGACAGGTTGGCCGCATAGGATGGCGCAACACGGATCATGTCTATGGAACGCATTCTGGTCGCCAGCAGGGACTGGTGGCCATCCCGCATTGCCGTATCAGTCATCAGCAACCGGCTTTGCCCGGCCACCCAATCGGCCACGGCCTGCGCCCCTTTTTCTTCCAGTAATTGCCGGGTCCCGGCAGGTGGCGGGAAAACCCGCGCCCTTGGTGCAACCGGTGGCCGCGCCTCTGCGGGCGGGGCACCCCGGCCAGCCGTTTCAGGATGTCCGTTAACGGTAATATCAGCCAGATAGGTCAGGATCCTGGTTGCCCGGTCCTGACGCTCCCGGAACTCAAACAATTCCGGCGTCGTGTCTATGAACTTCGTGGTATATTCATCCGACAGAAACACAGGATGTTTCAGCAGGTTGATAACAAAGTCGATATTCGTACTGACACCACGCACCCGGAATTCACGCAATGCGCGATCCATTCGCCGGATGGCCTGATCCGGACTCTGTGCCCATGCCGTGACCTTCACCAGAAGCGAATCGTAATACCGCGTAATCACACCACCGGAATAAGCCGTTCCGCCATCCAGGCGAATACCCATGCCAGTCGCGCTGCGATATGCCGTGATACGGCCATAATCGGGAATGAAGTTGTTTTGCGGGTCTTCAGTCGTCACCCGGCATTGTAATGCATGCCCCGACAGTGTCACCTCATCCTGAGAGGCCACTCCAGTCGCCACAGCCAGTGCCTCACCTTCGGCAATCCGGATCTGGGCCTGTACGATGTCGATCCCGGTCACCTCTTCCGTGACAGTATGCTCGACCTGTACACGAGGGTTCACTTCAATAAAGTAGAAGGCACCGGTTTCCATATCCATCAGGAACTCGACGGTACCGGCATTCTGATAACCGACTGCCTGTCCGATCCTCAGTGCCAGCCCACAGACCTCGGCCCGCTGTGCATCGGTCAGATAGGGTGCAGGAGCACGTTCGACAACTTTCTGGTTACGGCGCTGCACGGTGCAGTCACGTTCGTAAAGATGGTAAAGCCCGCCATGCGCATCACCCAGAAGCTGCACCTCGACATGACGCGCACGGGTGATCATCTTTTCCAGATAGCCCTCACCATTACCAAAGGCGGATTCAGCCTCACGCCGGCCTTCACGGACTTTTTCAACCAGCTCATCGGGTCCGTTGATCGGACGCATCCCCCGACCGCCGCCGCCCCATGACGCCTTGAGCATCAGCGGATAGCCAATTCCGGCGGCCTCAGCCCTGATGGCATCAAAGTCATCGCCCAGCACATCCGTCGCCGGAATGACCGGCACACCCGCCTTAATGGCAACACGTCGCGCACTGGCCTTATCACCAAGTGCACGCATGGTTTCGGCCCTGGGGCCAATGAAAACAATCCCCTCACGTTCACAGGCATCGACCAGTTCGGGGTTTTCGGACAACAAACCATAACCGGGATGTATGGCATCGGCACCACTGGCCTTTGCCACACGGATAATTTCAGGAATGGACAGATAGGCCGCGACCGGACCAAGGCCCTCACCGATCCGGTATGCCTCATCAGCCTTGAAGCGGTGCAGACCCAGCTTATCTTCCTCAGCATAGACGGCGACCGTCCTCTTGCCCAGCTCATTAGCTGCCCGCATGACACGAATGGCAATCTCACCGCGATTGGCGATCAGGATCTTACGAATTCCGCCCATCTGTTCCCCCCGGTTTTTCTGCAGTTGCGAAACCATAGCAGGGAAGTCTGACATGTAAATCGTTCCGCTGCGCTCAGGCTGCCAGATCGACCCAGACCGGAACATGATCGGATGGTTTATCGCCCGCCCGCGCCTCACGGTCGATACCGGCTTCACGTAAAATATCAGCAGCTTGGGGTGATAACATCAGGTGATCAATGCGAATACCATTATCACGCTGCCATGCGCCGGCTTGATAATCCCAGAACGTAAACGGTCCCCGCAACCCGTGCGGATCATGCAGACGCAGCGCATCCGTCCACCCCTGCGCCGCAATCCGTTGAAAGGCCGCCCGGCTTTGCGGCAAGAACAGTGCATCCCCGACCCATTGTTCAGGGTTTGCAGCATCCCGTGATTGCGGAATAATGTTGTAATCACCCAGCATGACCACCGGCATTTCACTTTTCAGAAGCTCGGCAGCACGTAACCGCAGCCGCTCCATCCATGCCAGCTTGTAATCATATTTCGGTCCAGGCACCGGATTGCCATTCGGCAGATAGAGCCCGGCAATCCTGACCGCACGCTCCCCGATAACCGTTGCCTCAATATAACGCGCCTGCTCATCTGCCTTATCACCGTGCAGCCCGCGCGTTACATCCTCAAGTGGCAGCTTCGACAGGATCGCCACGCCGTTGAAGCTTTTCTGGCCATGGGTTTCAACATTATAGCCCATATCCTCGAAATGACCGGCCGGGAAACCCTGATCGACGGTCTTGATTTCCTGCAAGACCACCAGATCCGGCCCTGCTTCTGCCAGCCAGTCCGACAGCGCTCCGATCCGTGCCTTGATCCCGTTAATATTGAAACTGGCAATTTTCATGCGCATTTACTCTGATTGAAATATCCTAGGGTAAGCCGCATCCACGCCGAGGCGACAGCGCCCCCTTGTCAGATCGAAAATGAGGTCCCGCAGCCACAAGACGATGCCGCATTGGGATTCTCTATTACAAAACGGGCACCGATCAGCTCATCCGAGAAATCAATAACCGCTCCGGCCAGAAATGGCAGGGAAACCGGATCAACCAGCACACATTGTCCATTCCCTTCCAGGATCAGATCATCCGCCGCCGGGGTATCGAATCGGATGTCATACTGAAAGCCTGAACATCCGCCGCCTTCGACCGCCACACGTAAGGCCTGCGGCGCTTCGGCTCCATCATTAATTTCCGCCAGTCGTGCAAAGACGCGTTCAGTTACAGAAGGGGGCAGGTTCATGGGGCGTTCCCGTTTCGCTCATCCTTGTGCGAATATAGGGTTCAGTCGGAACCGCTGCAAGGAAACCGCATGACCGCGCCTTATGCCTACCAGCCCGATGACAGCCATGGACGGCTTCATCCTGAAAATCTGTCCAGTTTCCGCAGCCCATGGCAGCGGGACCGCGACCGGATCATCCATTCATCTGCCTTCCGCCGATTGAAACACAAGACGCAGGTATTTGTCGAACAGGAAGGAGATGCCTATCGGGGGGATTATTTCCGCACCCGACTGACCCATACGATCGAGGTTGCCCAGGTCGCACGGACCATCGCCGGCACGCTTGGCCTCAATACGGATCTGGCCGAAGCCGTAGCTCTGGCCCATGATCTTGGCCATCCTCCATTTGGCCATACTGGTGAAGATGCACTTGCACTGCTGATGGAGCCCTATGGCGGCTTTGACCACAATGCCCAGGCCCTGCGCATCGTGACCCGTCTTGAACAGCATTATGCCGGCTTTGACGGGTTGAACCTGACATGGGAAACATTGGAAGGAATCGCCAAGCATAACGGCCCGGTCGCCCCCCCCCTGCCCTATGCCCTTGCCGAGGTAGATACTCAATGGGACCTTGAACTGTCCACCAAAGCCAGTGCCGAAGCACAGGTCGCCGCAGTCGCGGACGATATCGCCTATAACCACCACGACCTGCATGACGGGCTGCGTGCAGGGCTGTTTACCGAAACCGATCTGGCGGATCTTCCCGTTGTCGGACCGGCCTTTGCTGAAGTTGACCGGCTGCACCCGGATCTTGACCCGGATCGCCGCCGGCACGAAGCACTTCGTCGTGTATTCGGCATCATGGTGGAAGACGTCATTGCCATCGCCCAGAACCGACTAACCTCACTGCAACCGAAATCAGTCGCTGGAATCCGTGCCATGGACGGCCCGATCATCCGCTTTTCCAAACCGCTTTATCAGAACCTCAAAGCCATCAAGTCCTTCCTGTTTACCCGCATGTACCGTGCCCCCTCTGTCGTCGATGAACGCAGACTGGTAACCGGAATGCTGAATGACCTGTTCCCGCTATTCATGGACAATCCGGAAATGCTGCCCGAACACTGGCGGCCCGAAGCGCTTGCCGCATCGGATGCCGAACGGGCGCGGATCGTTCTGGATTATGTTGCCGGCATGACTGACCGCTATGCCATTGCAGAATGGGAACGGCTCTGCGCCCGGAACTGATCCATATCCGGAAACGGGATCCCATATCGACCAATCAGCACCAGAATGGCTACGATTCCGGCAGGATCAGTAGGCAATACTGCCGGTTCCCGCGGGCAGGGCGCCATAAGGAAGCCAGACGGTCTTCCACTGGTTCGCATGGTTCAGAAAGTCCCGTCCCTGAGCCGTTTGATCCGACCAGTCGCAATTGGTGAAGGACCAGACCGGTTTCAGATTTCCCGCTGACGCCTTTTCGACTTTGGCCCCGTCCGAGCCGCAATACCACAGCGCGGCAACACCCTCATGAGCAGCCAGCGTCGTTGCCAGTTCTGCCTTTGCTCCTGAAACGATATTTACCACCCCACCCGGCAGGTCTGATGTATCAAATACCTGCGCCAGATCGAAAGCCGCAGCAGGATCATCCTGCGCAGGAATGGCAACAACACTGTTACCCATGGCAATGGCCGGAATAATCAGACTGACAAAACTCAGCAATGGGGCATCATTCGGACAGACAACCCCAATCACACCAAATGGCTCCGGAATGACATTTACAAGATAGTTTGGCTTGGTCTGTACATTCAGTCCATCAAACTTGTCAGCCCATGCGGCATAATGAAATATCCGTCCAATGGCCACATCTGTTGCAGCTGCCCCGTGTCTTTTCGCAAACTCATCCCTCCGCAAAGAGAGGTTTTCGGCCAGAAAATACAGGACCTGCGCACGGCCATGCCCCCCCATGGCCGCCCATTTTCCAGCATTTCCCGCAGCTTCCACGGCATTACGGATATCCTTGCGACCGCCGGAAGGGACCAAATCCCCAGAGGCGGCACGATAACTTGCCCCGCCATCAGGGCGTTTCTGTGCGCCACCGATATACAGTTTCAGTGTCCGGTCGATCCCTTCACCCGCTGCCGTATCGCCACCCGGCACAGTATCAAGGGGATTGCAGCATTTTTCCTTTCTTTCCTTGCAATCCGCCGGGGAAAGGTAATCCAGAAAACCGGCGCGACCACCTTCACGCCCATAACCGGATTCGCGCATACCGCCAAAAGGGGCTGCGGCATCAAACATGTTCGCACCATTGATCCAGACAACACCCGCCCTGACCCGGGCCGCCATATCGGTGGCAACGGTTGCGCCTTCCGACCAGATCTGTGCAGCCAGACCATAGCAGGTGTTATTAGCTAGGCTGATTGCCTCATCCACAGTCCGAAATGTTGTCAACGTCGCAATCGGCCCAAAAATTTCTTCGCTCCATGCCGGGTTTGCGGGGGAAACCTTGCGCAGATATCCCGGCGCGACGAAACACCCCTCATCTAGCCGGGCACCAACCAGATCGGCACCTGCCGCGACCGCCTGACGACAGAGGTTAACGATACGATCCTTTTGCACCGGATGTACAATGGCACCAATATCTGTCGATTTATCCAGCGGCGACCCCACCCGGAGCTTTTCCATCCGTCGTTTCAGCAGGATCTCGAAACGTTCCGCCACGGATTCCGCGACAAGGATACGGGAACCCGCACAGCAAACCTGCCCCTGATTGAACCAGATCGAATCCACCACACCTTCCACGGCAGCATCCAGATCGGCATCGTCCATGACGATAAAGGGAGACTTCCCCCCCAGTTCCAATGTCAGCCGCTTGCCGGTCCCTGCCGTTGCCATGCGGATGGCCCGCCCAACCCTTGTCGAGCCAGTAAAGGCAACCTTGTCAACATCAGCATCCACCAGCATCGCCCCGGTCTCACCATCACCGGTCACGATATTCACGACCCCCTTCGGCAGGCCGGCTTCCTGGCAGATCTCGGCAAAGGCGAGCGCCGTCAGCGGTGTATATTCGGCAGGTTTCAGCACCACGGCGTTTCCGGCCGCAATGGCAGGAGCAACCTTCCAGGCCAGCATCAGCAACGGGAAGTTCCACGGAATAATCTGTCCGGCCACCCCAAGCGCCGTATAAGCGGAAAATTCATCCGCCATCAGTTCCGCCCAGCCGGCATGGTGATAGAAATGACGGACAACCAGAGGAATATCGGCATCCCGCGATTCCCGAATTGGCTTGCCGTTGTCCATGCTTTCCAGCACTGACAGAAACCGTTCGCGCTTCTGGATCATGCGGGCGATGGCATAAAGATATTGCCCACGCTCATACCCCGAACGCCTCGCCCATTTGGGCTGCGCCTTACGGGCAGCCTTCACGGCAGCGGCAATATCCTCCGCTCCACCCTGGCTGACATGCGCAAGATCTTCCCCGGTTGACGGGTCCCGCGTCACGAATCCACGCCCGGCCGGTGTAAAAGCCCCGTCGATGAAGTGCCCGAACCGCTCATGACGCCTCAGCCAGTCCCGTACAGGGTTGTCATCCTCGACCGAAGGGCCGTAATCCATCACTTCCATGATCTCACTTACAGTCGGCATATTTTCCTCAGGCCATGGTCAGTCGGTGGGCCGCAGCATAGCGACCGGTAACATAATGGCTGATCTGACGCTCAAGGTCACCAAGCAGCGAACTGGCCCCAATACGGAACAGGTCCGAAGCAAGCCAGTCACGGCCAAGCTCTTCACGCATCAGCACCTGCCAGCTGATTGCATCCTTCGCTGTTTTCAGCCCCCCTGCCGGCTTGAACCCGACCTTATATCCGGTCCGGTCCCGGTAGTCGCGGATAACCCGGCACATGATCAGGCTGACAGGCAGTGTCGCATTGACACCTTCCTTGCCGGTTGAGGTCTTGATCCAGTCCGATCCGGCCTGCATGGCAACATGGCTGGCCCTGGCAACATTTTCCAGCGACTTCAGATCCCCTGTCGCCAGGATCGCCTTCATCTTCGCTGTTCCACAGGCTTCCCGCATGGCGCAGATTTCATCGTAAAGCGCCACCCAGTTTTCCTGCAATACATGCGCACGGGTAATGACAATATCGATCTCATCTGCGCCCTGCTCAACGGCATAGCGGATCTCTGCCAAACGCAGATCCAATGGCATCAATCCGGCAGGAAAACCGGTGGCAACACTTGCCACAGGGACACCAGAATCGCCAAGCGCACGTTTGGCGGCAGCTACCATGGTCGGATAGACGCAAACCGCACCAGTGGTCAGCTGATCTACCCCCATCGCAGCCAGGAATTCCGGCGCAACCGGCTGGCGGGCCTTGGCACAAAGCCTGGTCACACGATCTTCGGTATCATCTCCGGCCAGCGTGGTCAGATCAATACAGCGAACCGCGTTCAGTAACCATGCCGCCTGCCATTCCTTCTTGATTGAACGTCGCGCCGGCAGCGTTGCGGCACGACGTTCCACAGCCGGAGTATTAATATGGATCTGGTTAAACCATTCCGGCGTCAGATCAGTGCCGGGGTTGCTTCTGCTGTCGACCATGATGTTCCTGTGTCAGTCCTGCACTTACGGTAACGACGAAGGCGGTGGCCGGCAAGCTTGGCAGAACGTCACACGCGCAGTGGCCGCATACCTGCCAGAAGCTCAGCATGTTCTTCGTACAGCAAGGAAATCCGTTCAATAACACGACGCATATGCGGCAAATGGCGGTCATCATCATGCATGATCAGATATTGCGTCTCGGTCAGGTCCTCAATCAGCGGGCCGGCCCGTGACAGGGAAGGATCACGATCACCGATCATGCAGGGCATAACCCCGATCCCGGCCCCGGCACGCACCAGCTCATGTACGGTAGCAACAGAGGTGGCAAGGACGCAGATTGGCAAATCCTGTTCATGCAACCACCGCGCAGCCGGATGCCGGGCGTGATCCTGATCAAGCGCCACCCATTCCAGCAATTCCGGACGCTGCACTGACCACGCGCGATAAGGGGCGAAACGCAACATGTTCAGCTTGCGTGATGCAAGATTCCCACTGTCAGCAGGATGACTGCGGATGCCCAAATCAATTTCCCGGTGACTAATATCCAGAATGACTTCAGTCGTCACGAAATTCAGCCGGAACATATCCTCTGGCCTGATCAGGTTACTGAACTTGTCGGCCAGAAATTGCGCTGTCCCTGTTCCTGCCGAAATGCGGATAACGGGTCGGCTGATCTCAGACGACAGCAATGCCTCAACCGGGCGCGCCGCAGTCTGCATGGCACGCACCTGTTGGTAAAGAGCCTGCCCTTGCCGGGTCAGATCATAACCTGTTTGCGAACGTTCAAACAATGCACGACCTGTTTGCCGTTCCAGGGCCAGCATACGCCGTCCCACCGTTGCCGCACTCAGACCAAGCACCCGCGCAGCTCCCGACAAGCCGCCACTGGCCGCAACATGAAAAAATACCTGCAGATCGTCCCAGCTCAAGTTTTTCATCAGCGAAAAGCACTTTGCATTTCAGACCAATAAAATCAGCCAAATACATAAGCTATACCTGCATTATAGAAAAATAAAGGAGAATCTATGCTTCCCCTGCTTATCCAGAACCCCGTCTGCAAGCTTACCGAACAAGAATTCTATGAAATCAGTCAACCCTGGCCTCTGGTCTTGTTTGCCCGGTTACAAACTATTCCCCGGAAAACCGAACGCCCTGATGCAACTGACATCACTGCTTTGGATCACGCGGCTTGCCCTTCCAGGTATCCAGCCAACCCCTGAACCCTTTCCGAACCTCGGAGAACTCCTGACTGACCCTGCCCATGGCGGCATCAGTCCGGGCATCGACACTGTCAATCGCATCTGAGACCCGCCTTGCCGCCGGATCAATGGTACGTTGACGGAACTGGTTCCACATCCGCCAAAACAATGCCAGCATTGCTGCCAGAACGCCTAGGATCACCATTGCGGGCCAGTTCATCGGCTCTTCATCCGGGCTGGCAACAGGACGAACAGAAATCGCATTCGGATAAATCGACAGCAATGGAATCCGCCAACCGTATGAGGTGATATTGACCCATTCCGGATTGCGTGAATCCGACTTCAGGTTGGTGGCTTCAGCATGCAGGTTCGAACTGTCATATTTGAAATAAGGTGGCCAGATCAGTCCGGTATCTTCGTTACGATAAACGAAAACCTTATCATTCGGACGTACGGTTTCGATAAACCGGATATCACGCTGCCCCGACGAATTCTGCACTGTACCAGTATCATCCGAGGCATAGAACATGGCATTACTGCCAATCTCGGTCAACCGGTTATAGGTATTGGTAATACGCACCGTATCCCGGCTGGGCAGTGCATAGTCCAGAAACAGGAAGACCGTCAGGCCGAAAAGAACGCCCAGTATAACCTTTACATAATACATTGGTGCGGCTCCTTACTGCACGTTCACGAACCAGGCGATCACCCCGATGGCAATCGTTGGCAGGATGAAAACCAGCCCAACCAGACGGGCCTTCAGGGTTTTGCGGAAACCCACCATCGAACGCCGGACAAACTCCCTTCGTTCCGGACTGTCGCCAGCCTTGTCAGGGTGTCGTTTGGTCCACTCACCCTCCAGAGCCTCAGCCTTGATCGACCGCAGGTAAATCGAAATCATCAGATAGAAGATTGCTTCGATAATGAACAGGAAAAGAGCCAGCCGGATCAATAGCATCGTTTACTTTCCCCAGGGACCACGAAAGGCAGGCTGCGATGGCATGACCTGATCAGCCCGAGAGCCCAGGCCATCAGGACCCGAACGCCACCCCGTAGCACTTTCCGACAGTCGCGTCTCTGCATTTTGACGAACCGGCCCCCATGGACCGGACACGGCACCGACTACTGCGACGGGTTCCTCCATACCGGGTTCTGGTCCGAACAGCGCCTCACGCGTACCTTGCTTGTCGATCTGGTATTCGCGCGCCAGATGGTCAGCAACATATTCTTTCTTGGCGTCATCCCATGTCTGGTAAAGATTGTAAAACAGCGGCTTGTGCATGATGAACAGCGCACGAACGTCATGCGGGGCAAGTTCCGTCAGCATCTGATTGACCAGATCACGTGCATGCCCCGCACTGGCGCGAATCGCATAGAAATAGGCCGGATCCGCACTGTCAATGACCGGCCAGGCGCCCCCGTCTTCAGCATAGCGCAGCAACGCGGACAATCCATGCACTTCTTCCGGCAGACTATCCCCCATCCGTGCGGCTGCCCGCCGCAAGGCCGAACGCGTGCCATCCCCGGCATCAATACCGAGCCTTGTCGCCGTATCCACAAGAATAAAGTCGATTTTCTGGCGCAGGATCGCAGCACCATCTGCACCCTTGGCGGTAATGATCGGCTCAGCCAGTGCATTCCGCGCTATCCACATGGCCACCGCATTCCCGTCCTGAAGGCTGATCATCCTGACACCCGACAGATCGGTACTGAAACCAGGGTCTGTGAAAATCGCGGGATCCGTGAAGATCATCGCTTTTTCACGCGGGCTGCGAAAGACATAGACCCCGCCAAACATCGAAGTCCAGAAATCCGGCACCGGATAGTCTCCGGCACTCAGGTGGACAGGGTTGCGGATCACATCACCGGTTTCCTGCGCCTGTTCGATCATACGTGCGATCAATACATCATCATACCACGCATCGGTCTCCATCCGGAACTGTTCAATCAGCGCCGTCAGTTTATCCGCACCGGCAACATGATTGCCCGTGGTATCAGCGCTGATACGGATACGTCCGATCTGCATCAGATCTGCAGGCTCCCGGACCTGCCAGACCATATCATCCATCCCGCCAATCACCGCATCGCGTGCGGTCAGGCTGAACAGCTGGCTTTCATTGTCATGAATGAACTGCTTGAGCAGCACGCGCAGGACCGAAAGGTCCGCATTCAGAAGCGGTGCAGTCTTTTGTTCGGTTGTCAGCAAAATGAACTGACGATGCGCACCCTCCGGGTTGAGGTAATCCAGGTCACCGATTTCATCCCCGACCTCAGGTGAAAAGCCAGCAAGGTCGATATGGAATTCACCCAGCGAGGTTTCCTTGCCAGTCACCAGCTTCAGCGCCCGATTATAGCGTGCAACCCATGCCGGGCTGTCCACCCGGATCATATTGCCAAACATCAGGCCCTTTTCGATAAGGCGTTTCATCACAAACAACTCCGTCACAGCGCCCGGCAGACAGCCCGACCAGAGTAAATCCCCGACACCCATCAGAAATCCCAAGTTCTCAGACGGCCAATCGGTTGCTCACCGCGGGCCATTCTCGTTGAGATAAAACGGAAAGTCAGCCCCACAAATAACTGCCACTCCTGATCCTTCCCCCAGTGAAGTGGTCCCTCCGTTATGGTTAGGAAATGGAGGATCAGAAATGGCGAACAAGCGGCCGAAGCCGGAAGAGATTATGTCGAAACTGCGGCAGGTTGATATCCTGATGGGGCAAGGGATGTCTCGTCTGGACGCGATCAGGAAGATCGGGGTTGTCGAACAGACCTGTTACCGCTGGCGGCAGAAGTATGGCGGAATGGGCGTGGATCAGCTCAAGGAACTGAAGCGCCTGCAGCAGGAGAACGAGCGGCTGCGCAAGGCAGTGTCTGACCTGAGGCTGGACAAGCTGATCCTGACGGAGGCTACCCGGGGAGTGAAGGGCGTCCCGGAAACGGTCCGGGGGACCGTTTCAGCCCTGAACGGGCGGTGCCCCTGAGCCCCGCTTGCCGCCGGGCCTGCATTGATCGTGTTCGTGGTAAGTTGGGCGTTCCCGAACGCCGGGCTTGTCAGGTGCTGCGCCAGCATCGCTGGACGCAGCGCAGGCTGCCGAGAGGCCGGGCTGACAAAGACCGCCTGGTCGCGGACATGATCGAGTTGACCCGTCAATACGGCCGCTACGGCTATCGCCGGATTGCGGCGCTGCTGCGCGATGCCGGCTGGCTGGTAAACGACAAGCGTGTCGAACGGCGGCGGCGGCAGGAAGGGCTCAAAGTGCCTGCGAGGCAACCGAAGAAGGGGCGGCTGTGGCTGAACGACGGGTCCCGCGTCCGGCTGCGACCGGAATACCGTGACCACGTCTGCTCCTGTGACTTCGTCCATTGCCGGACCGATGACGGCAGGGCGTTCCGGGTGCTGAACATCCTTGATGAATTCAACCGGGAATGCCTGACATCCGGGTGAGCCGCAGGCTGAACTCGGCAGATGTGGTCGATCCCCTGACGGATCTGTTCATCCTGCACGGCGTGCCGGCGTTCATTCGATCCGACAATGGCCCGGAATTCATCGCCCAGGCCATCCGCGACTGGATCGCCGCTGTCGGGGCGAACGCGGCTCGCCCTGGGAGAACGGCTACTGCAAAAGCTTCAACGCCCGGTTCCGCGACAAGTTGTTGTTGGACGGCGAGACCTTCTACAGCCTCCGCGAGGCGCAATCATCATCGAGACATGAAGGAAGCACTACAACACCAAACGCCTGCACAGCGCACTGGGCTACCGCCCACCGGCCCCCGAAACCATCATCCAGGACGGACCAGAGGCCGGGCATGCACTGACAATCAAGTTGGACCACCAAAGTGAGGCCAATCACAACCAAGTGAGAAATTTTCTCGTTTATTTATATATAAACTTGCCAACCATTTATGAATTTTATAGCCTGGCCTCCACAAATAAGGTGGAGATCCTCCTGTGGCCAATACACAAACTGAAATCCCGACTGGTAGACTGCAGGACTTGCCACTTGCGGGGTTGGTTGTCGTCGACCTGAGCCAGTTCCTGTCCGGTCCTTATTGTTCATTACGGCTATCGGATCTGGGCGCACGGGTGATCAAGGTAGAACGGCCGGGACAGGGAGATCTATCGCGGCAACTTTATCTTTCCGATACTGAAATCGGCGGCGACAGCACAATCTTCCATGCCATCAACCGCGGCAAGGAAAGCATTGCACTGGATCTGAAGGATGCCGACGACCTGGCTGCACTGAAAAAACTGCTGGAACAGGCAGATGTGATCATACAGAACTTTCGTCCCGGCGTTGCTGCACGCATGGGGCTTGACTGGCCTGCCGTGCAGGCAATCAATCCGCGTATTATCTATGGCTCAATCAGTGGATATGGCACCATCGGACCATGGGTCGGATTGCCTGGACAGGATCTGCTGGCACAGGCACGTTCAGGACTGATGTGGCTGACCGGCGATGCCGAACAGGGACCGGTTCCGATGGGTCTGGCCGTGGCTGACATGATGGCGGGGGTAGCACTCAGTCAGGGAATTCTTGCAGCACTTGTCGGACGCGGAATCAGCGGCCGCGGCCGGCTGGTCGAAACCAGCCTGCTGGAGGCACTCATCGATCTGCAATTCGAGGTCCTGACAACTTACCTGAATGACGGCTACCGGCTTCCCAGCCGTGCAGCCAAGAATAGTGCGCATGCATATCTTTCAGCACCCTATGGGGTTTACCCCTGCAAGGATGGCTATCTGGCACTGGCCATGACACCTCTGCCGGTATTATTCACACTGCTTGGAATGCCTGACCTGACAGAAGGCCAGAAGGATGCCGGTTTTCATCGCCGTGATGAAATCAAGGCTGTACTGACGGAAAGGCTGAACACCGGAACCGTCCAGCATTGGCTATCCATTCTGCAACCGGCCGATATCTGGTGCGCCGAAGTCATGAACTGGCCTGCCCTGCTTGCCAGTGAAGGCTTTGCCAAACTGGATATGTTACAGGTGGTCACACGTGATGATGGTATCCGGATCGAGACCACACGCCCACCATTGACGCTGAATGGCCTCAGACCGTCATGTGAACAGGCAGCGCCAAAGGTTGGCGATCAATCAGACCAGATCCGCAAGGAATTCGGACTATGACGACCCTGAAAGGTATGACCTGGAACCATCCGCGTGGTTATGATCCGATGCTGGCTGTCTCGGCGGAGTGGGAGAGGAGCAACGGGGTCAAAATCCATTGGGACAAGCGTTCGCTTCAGGATTTCGAAAGCTATCCGGTTGAGGATCTGGCCCGCGAATATGATCTGATCGTCATTGACCACCCACATGTCGGTCAGATCACGGCCGAAGGTTGCCTGCTGCCATTGCCGGAGACCCCAGAGATTGCACAAGCCAGTGTCGGGCTATCCTATCCCAGCTATAACTGGCAGGGAAAACAATGGGCCTATCCGATTGATGCCGCCGCACAGGTACAGGCAATCCGGCCAGATCTGATTTCGTGCGCACCCACGACATGGAATGAGGTGATGGATCTGGCAAAAGATGGTCGCGTCGCCATACCGTTGCGTTCTCCACATGCGCTGATGTCTTTCTTTACCATGGTTGCCAATGCCGGCCATCCTTGCCGGAACGAGGGCCGTGGCCTGTTGATCGACCGGATCACCGGGATCCGAACACTTGAGCGCATGGCAGCGCTGACAAAGTTGATTGACCCGGCATGCTTCAAACAGGACCCCATTGAACTTCTGGAGCAAATGGCCCACGGCGATGATATTATCTGTACACCACTGATCTATGGTTATGTCAGCTATGCACGCCACAACGCATCCGGAAAACAACTATCCTTTCACGATATTCCTGAAAACAAACCCGGCACCGGCTGTGGGGGTTCAGTACTCGGGGGAACGGGTATTGCAGTTTCCGCCTTCTCGGCAAAACCTGAAGCCGCAATCACCTTTGCCCGTCACATTGCCGGACCCGGAATACAATGCACTCTTTATGCAACTTCGGGCGGACAGGTCGGTCATGCCGATGCCTGGCGGGACAGTTCCGTAGATAACGCCGCCGGAGGTTTCTATTCCGGCACGGCCCAAACCCTGAAATCAGCATGGTTGCGCCCACGACATAATGGCTACATGTCGTTTCAGCATGCTGCATCGGAGCGGATAGTGACAGCCTTGCAGGATGGGAATTATGCTGTTGCAATAGATGATATGGAAAAGCTTTTTGCAGCAACCTTCAGCCCGCCTCAAGCGATCCGGCGGTAGGTAAAGACCAGATCCGTTCGGCATTCTTCCAAAACAGCGCAGCCCGTTCATCCTCGGATACACAGCCGAACAGATCATGACTTGCCCTGACCCATTTCGTCAGACCACCACCAAGCGTACAAACAAACCAGTCACTTCCCCATACCAGCCTGTCAAAGCCGAAACTTGTCACAACATGATCAGTCCAGCGCCGCAGGTCATCCACAACCCATCCCCCAGCGGCATAGGCCGGTAGTCCCGATATCTTGGCATTGACGTTGGGACGCTCTGCAAGTGCGGTCATGTCGTGCGCCCAGACTTCGAAGCCACCGCCTGCAATATCCGGCACACCACAATGATCCAGAACAAACTGCGTCTCCGGGGCAGCATCGGCAAGCGCAATAGCTAATGGCAATTGCCGGGCCTGTACGCAGATATCAAATGGCAACCCCGCTGGCCCCAACCGGCGGATATTCTGCCGAAACAGGTCAGATTGCGACAAATCATCAGGAACAACATGCAGGACCCGCCGGAAACCGACCACAGAAGCGCGGATCTGTGCCTGTTCAATCTCGGTAGCAAAACCATCCCTTTCGGGCCGGCAGGCACTGATGATACCGGCGATAGTTATATCCGGATGCTGTGGAATTCCTTCAATCAGCGTGGTTTCCGCCCCAATATCATCATCGGCCACATCAACTTCCATATGGAGGGCCCGGGTAATACCACAAGCAACCGCTTCACCGGCATATTCCGTATAACTCCAGTCACGTTCCAGCCCCTCCGCACCTTCAATCCACGGATAGCGCAGCCGACTACGATCCACGAGATGCAGGTGCGTATCCAGTATTCCGGTCATTTTTCCTCCACATTCCGGTCTTGTGCCGGATGACTATTTTTCATTATCCCGCATTCCGGTCATTTCAGACAGAATTTGACAGGTCTCAACCAGAAAATGAGTGCAATCAGACATGTCCGGAACTCCGGCAGCATTGACCAGCGGGATATATGGCACCGTCAAAGCAGCAATCGCATTTCCATCACCCGCCAGTATCGGCGCTGAAAGGTTGAACACTCCTGCCGTCTGCGCTGAAGGCATGCTTTCATAGCCCTGCTCCCGGATCCGGCTGAAACGCTCAAGCAGGCTGACAGGAATGGCACCGTCCCCTTCAACCTGATTTTCGGAAACCATCATCTGACGCCGCCCCTGCGCATTGAATGCCAGCATGACATGGCCGGACCCGGTATCAAACAGGCTGATACGGGAACCCACACGAACACTGATTCCCCAGTAATCCGGCGCTTCCTGCTGGGCGACAACAACAACCTGCCCGCGATCAAATACAGCAAGATGGACTGCTTGCCGTGTCTTTCCCGCAAGCTCACGCATCAGCGGAGTGGCATAACTGACCAGCCGCCGGGTCGGTGCATGAAGCTGGGCCAGACCAAACATCTTCAGCGTCAGCGCAAAGCGATCACCATCGATTCGGGCCACATAACCCCGTTTCTGAAGGCGATCCAGCATCCGGTACAATTCATTCGGGGTTCGGTTCAGACTTTTGGCAATCTCTGCCTGGGTCAGACCACCATCAATTTCCGCCAGTAATTCAAGAATATCGAGCCCCTTATCCAAGGCCGGAGCACGATAGCGATCATCATCCAAATCCATTCTCCCATAAATTAACTAATTCATATGCATGAAAATTGTAATAAATTCCAGAAGAATCTTGACATAAAAGAACCTTTATACCTTGTATATAAATAGAGCACTCACTGATGGAGTGATATTCAATATCACAACAGGTGCTCAAGGGAGGAAAGCATGAAGTTCTTGACAACCACGGCACTGGTCTTCGGTGGCGCATTCACCACAGGAAGCGCCCTTGCACAGGATCTGCCGGGAAAGTTTGATGGGATCACCATTCAGGCAAAGCTGATTGGCGGACAGCAATACGAGGCGCTTTATGCCCGTATCCCGGAATGGGAAGCCGCGACGGGTGGCAAGGTCGATGTGATCTCCAAGAAAAACCACTTCGAACTGGATCGCGAGATCAAGTCGGATATCGCAACGGGTCAGCTGGGCTGGTGCGTGGGATCAAACCACTCATCCTTCGCGCCACAATATCCGGGCATCTATGCTGATCTTACGACACTTGTACCACAAGCCGAGATTGACGCTTTCGTCCAGGGCAATATCGAAAGCGCAACGCTTGACGGAAATCTGATCATGCTGCCGCGTGCACAGTTCGATGTCTCGGCAATGTATTATCAGAAGAGTCTCTTTGAGAAGGCTGACAATCAGGCGGAGTTCAAAGAAGAATACGGCTATGATCTTGCGCCTCCTGAAACCTGGGAACAGGTTGCCGATCAGGCAAGGTTCTTTGCCAATCCGCCCGATTTCTTCGGCACCCAATATGCCGGCAAGGATGAAGCAATCAACGGCCGCTTCTATGAAATGCTGCGTGCCGAAGGCGGAGAGTACCTTGATGCCGAAGGCCGTCCCGCCTTTAATTCCGAAGCCGGAGTGCGGGCATTGCAATGGTTCATTGACCTCTACGAGGCAAAGGCCGTTCCCGCCGGTGTCCCGAACTACCTGTGGGATGATCTTGGACAGGGCTTTGCTTCGGGAACCGTGGCACTGAATCTTGACTGGCCGGGCTGGGCTTCCTTCTTCAATGACCCTGACTCCAGCAAGGTTGCCGGCAATGTAGGTGTCCTGCCACCGCCGAAAGGCAGTTCGGGCGCACGCACCGGATGGTCGGGCTTTCACGGGTTCTCAGTCACCAAAGACTGCGCCAACAAGGAGGCAGCGGCATCGCTGGTCTGGTTCCTGACCAATCAGGAAAGCCAGATCCTTGAAAGTGCAGCCGGTCCCCTTCCCTCACGCAGTGCCGTCTGGGACCACATCATTGCTGAAGCCGAAGGCGATGCCTATCGCTCAGAGGTCCTGAAAGCTTTCATGGTCGCAGCCGAAGGGGCTTATGCAGTTCCACAGACTGCAAGCTGGATTGAAATCTCAAATGTTGTCTATCCACAGCTTCAGGCCGCCATCCTTGGTGACAAGACAGCCAAGGAAGCATTGGATGCCGCCGCTGCCGAAGCAACCCAGATCCTTGAGGATACGGGCGAACTTTAAAACTAACGGGGGCTGGGTACGGCCCTGCCCCCAAGCCTCACCGATCCGGAACGGAGCCGGAAAACCATGAAACCGTGGCGAATCCCCCCGCATATCCTGTTGCTTATGCCTGCAGTATTGGTGCTGTTGGCAGTCGTGATCTTCCCGCTGATCCTGTCCTTCTGGTCCAGCCTCACCCCATTCCGTCTGACACGACCGGATACGCTTTATAATTTCATCGGGTTGCGCAACTACTCCCGGTTGATGACCGATGGAACCTTCTGGGCAGCATTCGGGCGTACGGTATTACTGCTGACCGTGGCATTAAACTTGGAAATGCTGCTGGGGCTGGGGCTGGCCATGCTGATTGAACGCGCCAGCAGAGGACAGCGCATCCTGCGAACCATCCTGATGTTTCCAATGATGTTTTCACCGGTATTGGTGGGCTTCCAGTTCAAGTTCATGTTCAATGACAATGTCGGACTGGTGAACAATGCGCTGCAATCACTTGGACTGACTGACAGGGCCATACCCTGGCTGATTGACCAGAACCTTGCCTTTATTTCGATCATCGTGGCCGAGATATGGTCTTCAACCTCCGTTTTCGCAATCTTCATTCTGGCTGGATTGATGGCAATGCCCCGCGACCCGCTGGAGGCCGCGCGTGTCGATGGCTGTACACCCTGGCAGACCTTCCGTTATGTCACCTGGCCATTCCTGATGCCCTTTGCCTTCATTGCCATGACCATCCGGTCCCTGGATGTGGCGCGGGCCTACGACATCATCAAGATCATGACCGATGGCGGCCCGGCACGCCGGACCGAAGTTCTCTGGACGCTGATCGCTCGCACCGGTTACTCGGATGCCAAGATGGGTATGGCCAATGCTATGTCCTATGTCGCAATCCTTTTGTCCATTGTCTTCACGGTCATCTTCTTCCGCAAGCTCGCACAATCCCGCGAACAGATAGCGGCGGAGTGGTAACATGGACGCCAACAGATCTTCACGCATCCGCAAACGCCTGACCCGCTGGGCCCTGAACATTGCACTCTTCATTGCCATGGCAATTATCTGCCTGCCCGGCTTGTGGATCGTACTTAATTCATTGCGGCCGACAGTTGAAATCATGGCCAAACCTCCAGTCTGGATCCCACGGGAACTGAACTTCGATGCCTATGTTGCGATGTTTTCCGGCATTGGCGCAGGCGGAATTCCGGTCATCGACTATTTCCGCAATTCGGTGATCATTGCAGTTACATCGACCGTAATCGCACTGACAATCGGAATGGCAGGGGGCTATGCCTTTGCGCGTTATCGTTTCCGTGGCAAATCAGGCTGGTTTCTCGGACTAATGCTGACACGGACTGTACCAGGCATTGCGCTGTCCCTGCCACTGTTCTTCGTCTATGCCCGATTTGGCATCATTGATACGCATTTCGGCCTGATCCTTGCCTATGTGGCAATGAATGTGCCCTTCACAATCTGGCTGATCGACGGCTTTTTCCGCCAGGTTCCGCGAGACCTGGCCGAAGCCGCACAAATCGACGGCTGTACCCGCTGGCAGGCTTTCTGGACGGTTGAATTCCCGCTGGCCCGTCCTGGCATTGCCAGTGCCGGAATCTTCGCCTTTCTGACGGCCTGGAATGAATTCGCACTTGCTTCTCAGCTCACACGTTCAACAAACAGCAAGACACTTCCGGTAGGGTTGCTGGACTACACTGCCGAATTCACCATCGACTGGCGCGGCATGTGCGCACTGGCCGTGGTGATGATCGTACCTGCATTGCTACTAACTTACGCTGTCCAGAAACATCTGGTTTCCGGCCTGACCGCCGGTGCCGTCAAGGGATAGAAACATGGCTGACCTTACGCTTTCAAAACTCGACAAGAGATATGGCGGCTTCCATGCCGTGAAGGGAATTGACCTTGCCGTAGAGGATGGTGAGTTCGTCGCTCTTGTCGGCCCTTCAGGCTGTGGAAAGTCCACAACCCTGCGCATGATTGCAGGACTGGAAGAGATCTCTGACGGGGATATCCGGATCGGGGACCGGCTGGTCAATGACCTGGCACCCCGGCAGCGAAATATCTCAATGGTGTTCCAGTCCTATGCTCTTTATCCGCATATGACCGTACGCGAGAACATGGGGTTTACCCTGAAAATCTCCAAGCGACCACAAGCCGACATTGACGCAGCCGTGGCCGAGGCTGCCCGCGCACTTGAGATCGAGCCCTTGTTGGACCGACGTCCTGCGCAGCTGTCGGGTGGTCAGCGACAGCGCGTCGCCATGGGCCGTGCCATTGTGCGCAGTCCTGACGTATTCCTGTTTGATGAGCCATTGTCCAACCTTGATGCCAAGCTGCGTGGCCAGATGCGAACCGAAATCAAGAGGCTTCATGCCCGGCTGGGTGCAACCGTGGTTTACGTCACCCACGATCAGGTCGAGGCAATGACCCTAGCCGACCGCATCGTCATCATGCGTGATGGCCATATCGAACAGGCGGATACCCCGGATGAGGTTTTCAACCGTCCCGCCACCCGCTTCGTAGCCGGTTTCATCGGCTCTCCTCCCATGAACATGGTCGAAGCAGAACTGCATGATGGCCGGCTGCGCTTTCCTGACAAGACAGAGCTACCCCTTCCCACAGCTTTTCAGGGTCGTGTCAGCGAAGGACAGCGTGTCACCTTCGGATTACGTCCCGATGACATCTACCCGACAGGCCATGGCCTCCATACCGGCACAGAGGTTGAAACCCACCCATTAGATGTCGTCCTGACCGAACCTCTTGGCAATGAAACACTGTTGTTCATCCGGTTTGGTGGACAGGAATGGACCAGCCGGATGCTAAATCCCCGCCCTCTGCGGCGTGGTGAAACAGTGGAATTCCAGTTTGATCTGTCCCGCGCCCATCTGTTTGATTCCGGATCTGGTCATAGCCTGAGGGATGCGTGATGGCACGGATCGAACGAATTGAACTGGCCATGGTAGACCTTGCCCCCAAGGTCGAACGCCGCGACGCGATCCAAAGCTTTGTCAGTCAGGAAACCCCGCTGGTCACCATCACCGACAGCGACGGCGCACAAGGTACGGGGTATTCATATACAATCGGCACCGGTGGATCCTCTGTCATGCGACTGCTGGCTGACCATCTCTGCCCACACCTGATTGGCCGTGAGGCAACCCGGATCGAAGCCATCTGGCATGAGCTGGAATTCCTGACCCATGCCACGACAATCGGCGCAATTACCTCAATCGCACTGGCTGCCATTGATACTGCCCTTTGGGATCTGCGTTGCCGCAAGGCTGGCCAGCCCCTGTGGCGGATGGCGGGCGGAGCACGTCCTTCGGCACCCTGTTACACGACTGAGGGAGGCTGGCTTCACCTGCCGGTCGAAGCCATCATCGACGATGCCCTGCAAGCCAGAGCGCAGGGTTTCACCGGATCAAAGGTCAAGATCGGACGACCCGTCCTGGCCGAAGATGTCGCCCGTATCAGTGCCCTGCGGGAAGCAGTGGGCGACAGCTATGAAATCATGACAGATGCCAATCAGGGATTTGCCCGTGACAGCGCCCGCCGTCGGGCCGAAGCATTGTCATCCTTCAACCTCGCATGGATTGAAGAGCCCCTGCCTGCAGATGACATTGCTGGTCATATCTCACTTGCACAAACCTCATCCATTCCGATCGCAATCGGTGAATCTCTCTATTCCATCCGTCACTTCGCCGAATACGCATCCCGCGACGCCTGTGGTATCATTCAGGTCGATGCCGGCCGGATCGGCGGCATCACCCCTTGGCTGAAAATCGCCCATATGGCTGAATGCTTCGATATCCCGGTTTGCCCGCATTTCCTCATGGAACTGCATGTCAGCCTTGTCTGTGCAATTCCAAATGGCCGGTACGTCGAATATATTCCGCAACTGGATGAAATCACCCGGACCAGCTTGCGGATCGAGAATGGTCAGGCTTTTGCTCCCGAAGCTCCGGGAATTGGCATCGACTGGGATCAGGACGCCATTGCTGCCCGTGCTATCACTGAATTCAACCATATTATCACAAGGGCCACTCCATGATCCGCATGGGTTCTGTCATCACACTGAACTCTGACAAGGTTGTCGAGTACAAGACGCTTCATGCAGCCGCCTGGCCCGGCGTTCTGGCAATGATCAGCGCCTGCAATATCCGCAATTATGTCATCTACCTGCGCGAACCGGAAAACCTGCTGTTTTCTCACTTTGAATATCATGGCTCCGATTGGGATGCCGATCAGGCCAGGATGGCCGCAGATCCGGTCACCCAGGACTGGTGGGCGCTTTGCATGCCATGTCAGCAACCGCTGGACAGCACATGGGAAGGTGAATGGTGGGCACCGATGGAGGAGGTCTTCTTCCATGAATAACATGACTGACCTTCGTCAACATTGGCCCGCCCCGACGGCCCGACGGCCCATTGTAATCTTTGGGGCCGGTTCCATCGTCCGCGATGCTCATTTGCCGGCATATGTCAAAGGCGGATATGAGATTGCCGGAATCTACGATCCTGACCACGAAAAGGCAGCGGCTCTCGGGCAACGGGTCTTTGCATCACTCGCAGAAGCTGCGGCAATCAAAGATGCTGTTTTTGACCTTGCTACGCCACCTGCAGCCCATGCCGACATCCTGTCAGCCTTGCCCGAAGGGGCCCCTGCCCTGATCCAGAAACCGATGGGTATGGAACTTGCCGATGCAACCAGGATCCTGAAGATATGCCACAACCGTAACCTGCTTGCGGCCGTAAATTTCCAACTGCGTTTCGCCCCCATGATGGTAGCATTACGTGATGCCATAGCACAGGGCTGGCT
Organism: Paracoccus sp. (in: a-proteobacteria); assembly: GCA_047971845.1. Lineage (GTDB taxonomy): Bacteria > Pseudomonadota > Alphaproteobacteria > Rhodobacterales > Rhodobacteraceae > Paracoccus. Next base: position 35,484 of record JBKEAB010000228.1, read on the forward strand.
GGGCAAAATCGTGGATGTCGAAATGCATGGCGTCATGGCCACACCATGGAGTCTCTGGGCATTTCTTGACGGGTTGCCCCGGATTGAGATCACCCTGCATTCCATCCATTATCTGGACAGTATCCGTATGCTGCTGGGAGAGCCTTCGGGCATTCATGCCAGAACCATCGGACATCCGGCGCATAAGGTCGCACAAACCCGGACCTCAGCTATTCTCGACTATGGTGACCGGATCCGTTGCACACTGTCGGTCAATCACGACTGGAATTTCGGGCGCCAGCACCAGGCCTGCGAAATCCGCATCGCCGGAACTGAAGGAGCAGCCTATTTACAACTGGGTATAAATCTGGACTACCCAGAGGGTAAGCCTGACATCCTGCAAATCAAGCCAAAGGGAGGCGACTGGCAGGATGTGATGCTTACCGGCACCTGGTTTCCCGACGCCTTTACCGGCCGGATGCACAATCTGCAACGTGCCGCTGGCGGTGAAGAGGACCTGATCGCTCCGGCCGAAGATGCCTGGAAAACCATGGCCCTAGTCGAAGCGGCCTATACCTCATCCCTTCTGCCCGCCACTCCCATTGAAAGCCTGCCCTGATGGAGATTACCCGTTATTTCGAGGATATCGAGATCGGCGAAAGCCGGACAACCTTCGGCCGTACGATTACCGAAACAGACTTTGTCGTCCATGCGGGCCATACCGGCGATTTCTTCCCCCACCACATGGACGCGGAATTCATGATCACCAGTGAATTTGGCCAGCGAATCGCCCATGGTACCATGATCTTCGCCATCGGAATCGGGCTGACCGCCACGGTGGTCAATCCGGTTGCCTTTTCCTATGGCTATGATCGGTTGCGGTTCGTCCGGCCCGTCTTCATTGGCGATACCATCCGCACCCGCATCACCACCGCCCGCAAGGAAGATGATCCCAAACGGTCAGATTCCGGGCGCTTGTTTGAAAAGGTCGAGGTTTTGAACCAGCATGATCAGACCGTTCTGGCCTGTGAACATATCTATATCATCCAGAGAAAGAAGGAGGCGGCATGACCGACCTGACCGGAAAAACAGTCCTGATCACCGCCGCTGCCCAGGGGATCGGACGCGCCACGGCTGAAGCCTTTGCAAAGGCGGGGGCCACAGTTCATGCCACCGATATCAATGATGCCGCGCTGACATCCCTGACAGGAACGCCGGGGATCACGACACACAGGCTTGATGTACTTGATGGCCATGCTGTGAATGATATGGTTGCCCTGATCGGTGCGGTTGATGTGCTGTTCAACTGTGCCGGAATCGTCCATGGTGGCACAATCCTTGAAATGCCCGACAGCGATCTGGATTTCGCAGTTGACCTGAACATCAAGTCGATGATCCGCACCATCCGCGCCGTATTGCCGGACATGCTGGAACAGGGTCATGGCTGCATCATCAACATGAGTTCGGTTGCAAGCTCCATCAAAGGGGTGCCGAACCGCTTTGTCTACAGCACAACCAAGGCTGCCGTAATCGGCCTGACAAAAGCCGTAGCTGCCGACTTCGTGACACGAGGCATACGCTGCAATGCCATCTGCCCCGGCACAGTACAATCCCCTTCTCTTGACGAAAGGCTTGCAGCAACGGGAGATTATGACAAGGCACGCAGCGACTTCATTGCCCGCCAACCCATGGGCCGTATCGGTGAGGCCGAAGAAATTGCTGACCTTGCACTTTATCTGGCAGGGGCAACCTATACCACGGGTCAGGCAGTCTGCATTGACGGCGGCTGGACAATTTAAGGGGAAAGCACATGAAACTAATACGCTATGGTGAAATCAACGCCGAAAAACCGGGATTGATAGATGGTGATGGCAATCTCCGTGACCTCTCGGAACATGTTGCCGATATCGCCGGGGCAGATATCAACCCGGCAAGGCTGGCCGAACTGGGCAGGATCGACCCGGCTTCCCTGCCTCTTGTTCCGGGATCCCCACGCCTTGGCCCCTGTGTTGGCGGAACTGGGAAATTCATCTGCATTGGGCTGAATTATTCGGATCATGCCGCTGAAACCGGTGCCGAGGTTCCGGCAGAACCGATTATCTTCATGAAGGCCACATCCGCCATCTGCGGGCCAAATGATCCGATCATCATACCCCGTGGCTCGGACAAGACCGATTGGGAAGTCGAGCTGGCCGTCATTATCGGCAAGCAGGCAAAATACGTCACCGAAGCCGAAGCAATGGATTATGTCGCCGGCTATGCCGTGACCAATGACGTATCGGAACGCGCTTTTCAGATTGAACACTCTGGCCAATGGACCAAAGGCAAAAGCTGCGACAATTTCGGCCAGATCGGACCTTGGCTGGTGACAAAGGACGAAATTGCCGACCCCCAGAACCTCAGGATGTGGCTGACCGTAAATGGTGAAAAGATGCAGGACGGCAGTTCCTCGACCATGGTTTTCGGCGTTGCGCATCTGGTCAGCTACCTGTCACAATTCATGTCACTGCATCCGGGCGATGTCATCTCAACCGGGACACCTCCGGGTGTGGGCCTGGGTCTGAAACCTCCTCGTTACCTGAAGGCCGGGGACGTCGTTGAGCTGGAGATCGAAGGACTTGGCAACCAACGTCAGGATGTGGTGGCGGATAGATGAAGATCACCGGCCTGCGCACCCACGATCTGAGGTTTCCGTCTGAAGGTGCCCTTGACGGATCAGATGCCATGAATCTCGATCCTGTTTATTCCGCCGCTTATGTCGTGCTGGAAACCGATAACGGACAGGAAGGTTTTGGCCTGACTTTTACCATAGGACGCGGCAATGAATTATGTGTCGCGGCAATCAAGGCCCTGGCCCCTCGCGTCGTCGGGCTGGACCTGGATTGGATCCGCGAGGATCCGGGCCGGTTCTGGCGCCATATCACCGGTGACAGCCAGCTGCGTTGGGTTGGTCCAGATAAAGGGGTTATCCATCTGGCGACAGGTGCCATTGTCAATGCGGTCTGGGATCTTTGGGCACGGATTGACAGCAAGCCAGTCTGGCGGCTGGTTGCTGACATGAGCCCGGCGGAAATCCTGAAGATTGTCGATTTCCGCTATCTGACCGATGCCCTGACCCCGGCTGAAGCACTGGAAATTCTGGAACGTGCAGGCAATGGGAAAGCCGAGCGCATCGCCGATCTGCAAGAAAATGGCTATCCTTGTTATACAACCTCAGCCGGATGGCTGGGTTATCCCGACGACAAGTTGCGCCGGCTTTGTCGTAAAGCCAGGGCCGCCGGGTTCAGTCATGTGAAGATGAAAGTCGGACAAAACCTCGAAGACGATATCCGGCGTCTCACCATCGCCCGGGAGGAACTGGGCAAAGATATCACGATGATGATCGATGCCAATCAGGTCTGGGAGGTTGATCAGGCTATCGACTGGGTCAGGCAGCTGGGCTTCGCACAACCCTATTTCATTGAAGAGCCCACCTCACCCGACGATATACTGGGGCACAAAACAATCCGGCAAGCCGTCGCGCCGGTACGTGTGGCTACAGGCGAGATGTGCCAGAACCGTATCATGTTCAAACAACTCATTGCTGGAGAAGCCATTGATATCGTCCAGATTGATGCCTGCCGGTTGGGCGGATTGAATGAGGTCCTCGCCGTACAGCTGATGGCAGCAAAATACGGATTGCCCGTCTGGCCTCATGCCGGAGGCGTTGGCCTGTGCGAATATGTCCAGCACCTGTCAATGATTGATTACGTCGCTGTCGCAGGTACGCACGAAGGCCGTGTCATTGAGTTTGTCGATCACCTGCACGAACATTTCACTGATCCATGCAGGGTCAGAAACGGTGCTTATATGCCTCCGTCACAACCCGGATTCTCAATCCATGTCAAGGACACCACACTGACCAGTTTCAGCCGTTCCTCCGAGCTGATCTGATTGCCTGATCCAGCGATATAATAAGGATCAGGTACAAACCTGGGGCCGTTATGCTGGCGCATAGCGGCCCTTTTTTAGTAAGCGTCCGGGCTGACCGCTCTGCCCGCTACCTGTTTGATTTCCAGGGTATATCCAAGCGACAATTTTATGATACTGTATCTTTATGAGCCATCCGATTGCCTTTCGTCGTCATGTCCTGCGGGTCAGGGAGCGTGACGGATTGAGCTTTGCCGAGGTTGCCGACCGGTTCTCGGCAGGCATTGCTTCTGTGAAACGCTGGTCGAAGCGACCGGAGCCGAAGCCTTATGAGCGCCGCAAGGACCGCCGGATCGACCCCTTGATGCTTGCGCAGGACGTGCGCGATCATCCCGATGCCTATCAGC